>CBINHQ010000016.1:0-14338 GCA_966250475.1 uncultured Chitinophagaceae bacterium | reverse complement strand
TAATTAATTAATTAACCCTTGCTTTCCACGGGATTTCCGCCACATTAAGATTGTGGCCGCAAAATCTCGCAACCACAAACAAATAATCACTCAACCGATTAAGGTATTTGATGATCAATGGTTCAATCTCCTGGTTCTCGGCCTGGAGGCGAACGCAGGCGCGTTCTGCCCGGCGGCAGATGCATCGTGCTACATGAAAATGCGAAACCGTAGGATGGCCACCAGGAAGAATGAAACTCTTCATCACCGGCAGCACCTCATTCATTTTATCAATGCTCTGTTCGAGGAATTGAAGATCGCTTTCCTTCAGGTCGGGTATTTTCAGCAGTGGTTCCTTATTGGGATCGCAGGCAAGGGAAGATCCGATGGTGAACAAGCGATCCTGGATTTCCTGCAACTCTGCCCTCATTTCTTCATTATCCAATAAATCTCTGCACAGACCGACGTAGGAATTCAATTCATCCACTGTACCATATGCCTCGATCCTCATGTGTGATTTGGAAACCTTTGTACCGCCTATGAGTGAGGTCGAGCCTTTATCACCTGTCTTGGTATAGATCTTCATGAATTATTTTTTAGGAGTGAGAGAAATTACCCTCAGACTTTTTGAAGCGGCGCGTCTTTCAGCCTGTCCGTTTCAATGACGCCGTCCTTAAGCCTGATGATCCTGCGGGTGTGTTCGGCAATGTCATCCTCGTGGGTGACGATTACCACGGTGTTCCCGCGTTTATGTATTTCGTCGAAGATATCCATGATCTCGTAGGAAGTCTTTGAGTCGAGGTTACCGGTGGGCTCATCCGCGAGAATGAGGGAAGGATCGTTAACCAATGCTCTTGCAATCGCCACGCGCTGGCTTTGACCACCGCTAAGCTCATTTGGTTTGTGTGAGGCTCTCTCGCTAAGTCCTACCATCTCGAGTACAGCCCTGGCCTTTTCGGTGCGTTGCTTCTTACCCATGCCTGCGTAGATCAATGGCAGTGCGACGTTTTCCAGGGCCGTGAGCCTGGGAAGGAGGTTGAACTGCTGGAATACGAAACCAATCTCACCATTCCTGATCTCGGCGAGTGCGTTGTCCTCCATGCGGCTTACATCCTTTCCATTTAGAACATATCGGCCTCCTGTGGGAGTGTCGAGACAGCCGAGTATGTTCATGAGTGTACTCTTGCCAGAGCCGGAGGGACCCATCAGCGCCACATATTCATTTTTGTGGATGTCGAGACTGATGCCTTTTAACACAGGAAGCGTGTGCTTTCCCATGAAATAACTCTTTTGAATATTTTCCAGGTGAATGATGGGTTGCATTCGCGGCTATTTTTTTATCACTTTGGGAACCTTGAAGTATTGGCCATCATGGTGCGGGGCATTCATCAATGCCTCCTCGCGGGAAACAGATCCCTGTACCACATCTTCGCGGAATACATTCACCTCGTTGCTGATATGCATTAAAGGTTCAACACCTTCCACGTCTACCTCATTCAATTTCTCCACGAAGCTGATCATTTTATGAAGGTCGTTCCTGATCTCTTCCTTCTCTTCTGCATCAAAACTCAGCCTGGAAAGGCGGGCAAGTTTATCGATCAGTTCATTAGTGACATTCATTATACAAATATAACTCTTGTCAATTAGCTAAATTGCTAATTAGTTAATTAGTTAATTACCTTCGCGTTCCTAATATCGATATGGCTACACAACGGAAAATAGTATTGAGCGGTATCAGGCCGACTGGATATCTGCACCTTGGGAATTACTTCGGTGCGGTGAGGAATTATGTGCGCATGCAGGAAGAATTCGAATGTTACTTCATGGTGGCCGACCTCCATTCGCTCACCACTCACCCCGATACAAAAACGCTCGGTGATCATGTTAAGCAAGTGATCTCGGAAAATATCGCCTCCGGCCTCGACCCGGAAAAGGCCGCACTCTTTTGCCAGAGCCATCTCAGGGAAACCTCAGAACTCTATCTCTACCTGAACATGCTCGCCTACAAAGGAGAGTTGGAGAAGACAACTACTTTCAAGGACAAGGCAAGACAGCATCCTGATAACATCAACGCGGGATTGCTTACTTACCCTGTGCTGATGGCTGCGGACATTCTCATTCACCGCGCGCTGTATGTGCCCGTGGGCAAGGACCAGGAACAACACCTGGAAATGACGCGAAACTTCGCCAACAGGTTTAACCATCGATATGGCGAGGTCTTCCCCGAACCGCAGGCCTTCAACTTTGGTAGCGAACTCGTGAAGGTGCCTAGCCTCGATGGCAGCGGAAAGATGAGCAAGAGCGAAAACGAAATGGCTACACTCTATCTTTCCGATTCGGATGATGTGATCAGGAAGAAGGTGATGAAGGCAAAGACCGATAGCGGCCCCACCGAACCCGGTTCAAAGAAACCCGATTATATAGAGAACCTCTTCATGCTGATGAAGCTGGTGAGTGCTGAAGATGTGGTGAAGAAATTTGAGTCCGACTTCGACAGCGCCACCATTCGCTATGGCGACATGAAGAAGCAGCTCGCTGAAGACATGGTCAAATTCATTTCGCCCATACGTGAGCGCACTCTCGAGATCCGAAACAATGAGACCTACCTCAGGGAAGTGATGGAGAAGGGTGTGGAAAAGGCCAGGGTCAACGCACGGGCCACGAT
This sequence comes from uncultured Chitinophagaceae bacterium, assembly GCA_966250475.1. Lineage (GTDB taxonomy): Bacteria > Bacteroidota > Bacteroidia > Chitinophagales > Chitinophagaceae > CBINHQ01. The sequence goes on along the minus strand of CBINHQ010000016.1, from coordinate 11,694 downwards.
GGAACTGGTGAGGGAGCACATCGGCCTGCGATATTAACCCCCATTTTCGGGCAATAATCAATAAAACACAGTCTTCACCAGTATTAAGGAGAATTCAATACTTTTATCAACAGGTATCATTCGTAAACTATTAATCTTTCCGCCGGAGCATGGCAAAAACAAAAAAACCAAAACACATCGCGGTAGCCGGAAATATTGGCGCTGGAAAAACCACTCTGACGGAATTACTGAGCAAGCAATACAAATGGATTCCAAACTTCGAGGATGTCGACCATAATCCATACCTCATGGATTTTTACGAAGACATGCCCCGATGGAGTTTCAACCTTCAGATCTACTTCCTCAACAGCCGCCTTCAGCAACTGGTGGAGATTCATCGCGGAACGGAAACAGTGATCCAGGACCGTACCATCTACGAAGATGCGAACATCTTTGCGCCTAACCTCCACGAGATGGGACTCATGAGCAAGCGCGATTTCGACAACTACTATAATTTCTTTCAGACTCTCAAGACGATGGTGCAGCCTCCAGATCTGCTCATCTACCTTAATGCTTCTGTTCCCACGCTCGTAGGTCAAATCCAAAAGCGTGGAAGGGAATACGAGGAGAACATCAGACTTGATTATCTCAAAAGGCTGAATGAATATTACAACAAGTGGATCGATTCATACAAGGAAGGCCCGCTGCTCGTCATCGATGTAGACAAGAACAAGTTCGCGGAAAACGAAGAACACCTTGGAGAAATTATCCAGAAAGTGGATAGCCAGCTTTATGGACTTTTTTAATTAGTTAATTAGCTAATTGATAATTAGAATAGTCTTCTAATTCAGTTAGCATCTTCCTAATTCTGCTGTACCATTCTTCCTGTTTAACCTTCAGACGGCTGTGATCGGTTTCGCGGTCGTATAGATTTTGGAAATCTTCCTTGGCCTTACTTACACGCTGGTAGATAGCGCCCAGATCATCACGAAAAGTCTCGCGGTTAAACTTGTATGCGCTTAATTCTTTATGCAACATTCTGGCGAATATCTCTGCGATGTCGAAGTGTCCCTGTTCATGTTTGAGGATGTAATCCGTTTTCGCCACTCCCCATGAGCGGGTCTTCGAGAATCTGCATTGAATGGTGTACTTGATACCTCCATTTCTCACATTGTATTCAAGTCCGAGATAGGTAGTGGTTGATGCCGCAGCATCGGAATTGGGATTCGGTCTGCCTTCGTAGTCGGCCCATGTAAGCGGGCGGGAGGCGCTCCAGTCAATAAGCTTTTCGTCTTTATCCTGAGCAAAGCCAAACATCGGCGCCGCCAAGGCGAGGAGGAGGTATTTTCTTAGTTTTCGCATGGGAATTGGATGGAAAGTTCTGGAAAAAAGATTGAAAAAAAAGCTAAAGTGCAGGGACGTTGCGTATAGACCGTGGGTTCTTCTAGAGGGAGGACCACGGACGCGGATTTATTATGATGAATTATGATCGTAGAGACGTTGCATGTTAGGATCCGTAGAGACGATGCGTGTTAGGAGCCGTAGAGACGTTGCGTGTTATGGTCTCTAGAGACGTTGCGTGTTTTGGTCTCTAGAGACGTTGCGTGTTTTGGTCCGTAGGGACGTTGCATGCAACGTCTCTACATCGCATGCAACGTTTATACATCGCGTGCAACGTTTATACATCGCGTGCAACGTCTATACATCGCATGCAACGTACGCATGCAACGTCCCTACCACGAATTCCAAAGGCCCTGCCTCAAATGAAATGAGGGCCATTAGTTTGAATTTCCAAACCAACGACCCTCATCTGAAAAAGGTTAGCCGCCAAGACGGTCAACTGTCAACTATAAGCGGTCAACCCTTCTTCGGTGCTGCATCCAAAACTTCCTGTTCTACACCGTCCTTATATTTTTCAAAATTCTTTATGAACAAATCTGCCAAATAATTCGCCTTCTCATCATACGCTGCCTTGTCGCTCCACGTATTGCGAGGGTTGAGTAGCTCAGAAGGAACGCCCGGACATTCTGCCGGCATTGCCATTCCGAATACGGGATGAATATCGAAGTCGACATTATTCAGCTTTCCTTCCAGCGCCGCGGTGATCATGGCCCTGGTGTAATCGAGCTTCATGCGGTTTCCTGTGCCCACTGGTCCGCCGGTCCAGCCGGTGTTAACCATCCACACATTCACTTTATGCTTCTGCATTTTCTCACCGAGCATCTTCGCGTACTGGCCGGGATGCAAGGGAAGGAAAGGCGCTCCGAAGCATGCGCTGAATGTGGGCTTGGGTTCAGTTACGCCAGCCTCAGTACCCGCAACCTTGGCGGTATAGCCTGAGATAAACTGGTACATTGCCTGGCCTGAACTCAGTCTTGAGATTGGAGGCAGCACACCAAATGCATCGCAAGTGAGGAAGAAGATATTCTTCGGAATGTTGCCAATGGAAGGCTCCTGCGCATTGCTGATGAAGTGCAGGGGATAGGATACTCTCGTATTTTCCGTGATGCTTCCATCTTCGAAATTGATGCGGTTAGTTCCTTCGTAGAAGGTAACGTTCTCTACCATCGCTCCGGGACGGATCGCATTGTAGATTTCTGGTTCTTTACCAGCAGATAGACCAATGGTCTTCGCGTAGCAGCCGCCTTCGAAGTTGAACACATTGTCTTCTGTCCATCCATGCTCATCATCGCCGATGAGTTTCCTGTTGGGGTCCGCGCTAAGCGTTGTCTTACCTGTTCCGCTAAGACCAAAGAAGATTGCAGTATCACCATCCTTGCCCATGTTAGCGCTGCAGTGCATGCTAAGCACGTTCTTCTCGTGAGGAAGAATGAAATTGAGAACACTGAAGATGCCTTTCTTTATTTCACCGGTGTAACCGCTGCCGGCGATCAGGATCATCTTGTGCTTGAAAGAAATTACCGCTGCATTGTGCTGGCGGATTCCGCACTTCTCTGCATCGAGTCTGAGGCCGGGTGCGGAGATGATATGCCACTCAGGAGTGAAGCCTTCAAGTTCCTCTTCGGTAGGACGAAGGAACATGTTGTAGGCAAAGAGATTGTTCCATGGCTTCTCGTTCACGAGGCGGATGTTCATCCTGTACCTTGGGTCGGCGCAGGCATAGCAATCGCGAACCCAGAGTTCAGGCTGCTGATCGAGATAGGCCATGATGTCTTTGTAAATGATGTTGAAGTTCTCTTCGTCAATCGGAATGTTGAATTCATTCCAATGCACTGCATCAGCAGTGATGTTATCTCTTACGGTGAATTTGTCTCTCGGCGCCCTTCCTGTAAATTCCCCGGTCTTTACTACCAGGGCTCCTGTATCATTCAATACTCCTTCGCCCAATCGGAGGGTATCCGCTGTAAGCTCTTCGGGTGATGATTGATAGTGAATATTTTCAGGGTGAGAAATGCCTAAACGGATCAATGCTTTTTTAGAAAAAGCGAAGGTTGGTACTGACATAAATTAAGCAAGCTTTTGTTTGTGCAAAGGTATAAAAAGCTTTTGCAGTACAAACAGGTGTTAGGGGTACACGATGAATGGACGTAAAACAGGACTGCTTCGGACGAAATTCACAAAACGAGCAGAGCGGAGAATTATGAAAATTTTTCAAAATATAACCCCTATTATTGAATATTATTTATTTTGACGGGTACCAAAAATCATCAACTAATTGGCTAAATAGCTAATTAGCAAATTGGTAATCCGTTACTTTTGTCGCTTAAAGCCAAATATGAAGAATTTACCACTGAATCCGCAGATCTTCATCCAGAACAGGGATCGCTTTGTGAAGAGGATGGAGAAGAATTCGATTGCCATTATTGTAAGTAATGATGAAGTGCCCTCCAATGGAGATGCGCTCTACAAATACCGGACAAACAGTGATCTGTATTGGCTGACAGGGATCACGCAGGAAGACAGCATGGTTATCCTCTTCCCCGACAACCCTGATCCGAAGTACCGCGAAGTGCTGGTGCTGGTGCGTCCGAATGAGCTGAAGGAGAAATGGGATGGCCGACGGCTGAGAGTGGAAGAGGCAAGGCAAATGAGCGGGATAAAGACCATCGTTTGGCTCGACAGCCTCGATGGATTGCTGCAACCATGGATTCATCTTGCAGATACAATCTATCTCGATACAAATGAGAACGACAGGAAGGCAAGCCTGGTTCGTACGCGCGATTATCGTTTCGTAGATGAGATGAAGAGCCGTTATCCCCTTCACAATTATGCGAGGGCGGCGAAGATCATGCGTGACTTGCGTGCAATAAAGACTCCTCTCGAAATAGAAGTGATGCAGAAGGCGATGGACATCACCGAGAACACATTCAGGAGATTGCTGAAATTCATCAGGCCAGGCGTGATGGAATACGAGATCGAAGCAGAGATAGTACATTCATTCCTCAGCCAGCGCGCATCAGGAGAAGCATACTCAAGCATCATCGCGAGCGGCGACAGGGCGAGGACGCTTCACTATGTTTCCAACAACCAGGAGTGCAAGGATGGTGAACTCATCTTGATGGACTTCGGTGCGGACTACGGAGGATATGCTGCAGACCTCACGAGAACGGTTCCTGTCAATGGAAAATTCACGAAGCGTCAGAAAATGGTTTACAATGCATGTCTTCATCTGCATGATTATGCGAAATCCTTGCTGAAGCCAGGCATCTCGATTATCGATTACACAGAGAAAGTAGGAGAGGAAGCCACAAAGATCTTCATGAAGATTGGATTGCTCAATAAGTCTGATGTGAAGAATGAAGATCCGGAAAACAGGGCTTACAGGAAATACCTTTATCACGGCATCTCGCATCATCTTGGAATTGATGTGCATGATTTGGGCACTCGCACCGAACCGATTAAGGCGGGAATGGTGTTCACAGTTGAGCCCGGAATCTACATCGAGGAAGAGCAGATGGGAATCCGCATTGAGAATAATGTTTGGATCACGAAGTCGGGTAACAAGGATCTGATGAAGAACATCCCGATCACTGCAGAGGATATCGAGAGCCTGATGAAAAAATAGAATCAACAATCAACGCTAACCCAGTCCGGGGTCCTGGACGAACAGTATGAAGCATATTCCGAATCTTTTCACGCTGCTTAATCTATTCTTTGGCTGCATCGCAATCGTGTTTGTATTGCAAAATGGAATCAACATTATCGAAGGCCGGCCGGGAAATGAATTGCTCGTATTACCTGAGAAAGTATGGATGGCGAGTTTGTTTATTGCCCTGGCGGCGGTGGTTGACTTTCTCGATGGATTCGTGGCTAGATTGCTGAGAGGTGAATCCGCTCTCGGCAGGCAGCTCGATTCGCTTGCAGATGTGGTGAGCTTCGGCGTGGCGCCGGGGTTGATCCTCTACCAGTTCCTCAGGCTAAGCATCGCTGCTGAAGAAGACGGACTGAACGCATCGATGATCTGGCTGTTGCCAGCATTCATCGTTCCATGCGCGGCGGCATACAGGCTCGGCAAGTTCAATCTGGATATGACGCAAAAGACTTCATTCAGGGGAGTGCCAACACCTGCGGCGGGATTGTTGATTGCTTCCATGCCGGTGATTTACTGGACTAGCGCGAATCCAACGGTGATCGATGTGATGCTGAACAAACTCTTTCTCTACGCATTCATCTTCATTATTTCTTACTTGATGGTTTCCGATTTGAAATTGATGAGTCTGAAATTGCGTTCGCGCAGCGTGGCGGACAACATGCACATCATCCTGTTGCTTGCTCTTTCAGCGCTGGCGGTTATTTTGTTTGGATGGTTATCCGTTCCGGTCATTTTCCTCCTCTATATTGTACTATCTTTGGCCTTCAAAAATAAGTTCGCATGACCTACACAGTGCAGGTAAAAGTGATGCCATTGAAAGAATTACTCGATCCCCAGGGCAAGGCTGTAATGGGAGGATTGAAGAACCTCGGACTCGCGGGAATCGAGGATGTGCGCGTGGGAAAGAGTATTTCACTTCGGGTCAATGCAGACAATCCCGACAATGCAAAGCAGATCGCTGAAGAGGCAACAAAGAAACTCCTCGCGAACCCGGTGATGGAATACTTTGAAGTGAGTGTGCTGGAATAATCGGATTGAGAATCATCATCGAAGGGATCGCCGGTAATGTGGCCGCTTCATCATCATTCAAATTATGCTGCACCTCGTCCCAACTCCCATTGGTAATCTTAAAGACATCACGCTTCGGGCAATTGAAGTGCTGAAGGCTGCCGATCTGATTCTCGCCGAGGATACGCGCACATCTGCAAAGCTGCTCAATCATCACGGCATCGAGAGGCCGCTATCTCCTTATCATCAGCATAACGAGCACCGAATTTTCCAGCACATCGTGGCACAGTTGCAGGATGGAAAGGACATCGCCCTCATCACAGATGCGGGCACACCGGGCATTTCCGATCCTGCGTTTCTCCTGGTGCGTGAATGTATAAAGTCCGGTGTGAAGGTGGAATGTCTTCCCGGTGCAACCGCATTCGTTCCCGCGCTCGTCAATAGCGGGATACCCACCAACAGATTCGCCTTCGAAGGATTTCTTCCATTGAAGAAGGGAAGGCAGACGCTGCTGAAGAAACTGGCGGAGGAAGAACGCACGATGATCTTTTATGAATCACCGGTGAGACTGGTGAAAACGCTGGCTGATTTCATCACAGTGTTTGGAGAGGAGAGGCAATGTAGCGTGAGTCGCGAACTCACTAAGATGTTCGAGGAAAACAAGCGCGGCACCCTGAAGGAAGTGATGGATTATTTCAGCTCGGGTCAGGTAAAGGGTGAGATTGTGATCGTGGTAGCAGGAAAAGAATAACATTTTACAAGGGAAGCTGGCATTATTTTTACAAAATATTGTTATTGGTAATTCAAAAAAATAATGAGTCATGAAACTATTTAGAACGTTATTGCTTGCAGGCATTTCAGTCTTCTTCATTAACGGCATCAACGCGCAGGTTACTTCGGTTCCCCAACAGGCAAAGGACAACTTCGCTGCTCAGTATCCCGATGCGGAAAATGTTACCTGGGACAATGACCTCATCAATGTGAATGCGAGATTTGAACTCGACGGGAAAAAGATGAATGCAGAATACAATAACCGCGGCATTTGGAAGAGTACTCTCGAGGATTCAGATTTCGAAAGTCTGCCTGATGAAGTGAAGGACGGGTTTGAAAAAAGCAAGTATGCAGACAGGCAGGTAACGGATGTGAAAATCGTTTATCTTCCCGGTGATGTGATGCAGTACAGGATCAAAGCAGAGAAGAATGACTTGCAGAAAAAATTCCTATATTTCAACACTAAGGGTCGCCTGGTTCGTGACGCTAACACCATTTGAAAATCCTGAAAGAATAATTAATGATCAGATCAATCCTTCTCCTCGCATTCACCTTCACAATTGTTGCCGCTAATTCTCAAAAACCCTGGCAGCAGCGCGTGAAGTACACGATGGACATCGACATGAATGTGGAGACCAACAAGTTCAACGGAAAACAAAAACTCGAATACTGGAACAACTCGCCTGACACGCTCACACAGGTGTTCTATCATCTCTACTGGAATGCGTTTCAGCCAAACAGCATGATGGATACAAGGAGTCGCAGGCAGGGAACGATTCAGATCGGACGCAACGTTGACTGGGACTCGAGAGTGAGGGACAGGATTCAGAAATTAAAACCCGATGAGATCGGATACCAGGATGTGAAATCCTTAAAGATGAATGGACGTGCACAGAAATTCGAAGTGCATGAAACAATACTGCAGGTGAAACTCGATCGTCCCATTCTTCCCAATACAAAGGTGGTGTTCGACATGGAATTCGAGGCGCAGGTGCCGTTGCAGGTGCGCAGGAGTGGTCGCGATAATCCCAACACAAAGGTTCGCTATTCCATGAGCCAGTGGTATCCAAAGCTGGCGGAATACGACAGAGACGGGTGGCATCCCAATCCATATGTGGGCCGTGAGTTCTACGGCGTGTGGGGCGATTTCAATGTGAACATCACAATCGATAAATCATACATACTCGGTGGAACTGGTTATCTGAAGAATGCAAACCAGGTGGGATACGGATACGAGGCGAAAGGTGAAAAGGTGACGAGACCCTCTGGCAACAAGCTTACATGGAAGTTCGAGGCGCCGAATGTGCACGACTTCATGTGGGCTGCGGATCCAGGTTTCGTGCATAAGAAGGTTGAGCCAAGGAAAGGGCTCACGCTGCACCTTCTTTATAAGCCAACGACTGCATCGGCGGAAGATTGGGAGCAGGTGCTGACGCTCGCAGAACGTTCGCTTCCTTTTATGGAGAAGCATTTCGGTCCTTATGAATACAAACAATACTCCTTCATCCACGGTGGTGATGGAGGAATGGAATATCCAATGGCAACATTGTTGGTGGCCCCCGGTCCGTGGCTGCATGAGTGGCTGCACAATTGGTATCATGGCGTGCTTGCTACAAATGAGTCGCTCTATCCATGGATGGATGAAGGATTCACCTCATGGGCTGAAGAGCGTGTGACCGCTTTCCTGAAAGGAGATACGGGCTTTGTGCAAGAGGCTAATTACTCATCATATTTTTCGCTGGCACGAAGCCCAAGAGAGGAGCCGCTCACCACTCACGCCGATCATTACAACACGAATGCGGCATATGGCGCGGCAGTTTATTCCAAAGGAGCGGTTTTTGTAGAGCAACTTGGTTACATCACAGGTGCAAGCACTCTCGATAAGATCATGCTAAAGTATTTCGATGAATGGAAATACAGACATCCAGATGCGGATGATTTCCTTCGTGTGGCGGAGAAGGTCAGCGGACTTCAGCTTGACTGGTACAAACAGTACTGGATAAATTCCATCAAGACGATTGACTACGCTTTCGATAGTCTTTGGGAGGAAGGAGGAAAGACGAAGATCAGGATCAAGCGCGTGGGTTTAATGCCGATGCCGATCGATTTCAAACTTACCTTCCGCGATGGCAGCAGCGAGATGCATTACATTCCACTTGACCTGATGTATGGCGCTAAACCGCAGGAAGATGAGGTGAAGAGGAAAGTGTATGCTCCGTGGAAGTGGACTCATCAGGAATATACTATCGAGACTGATCACAGGCTAAGCGATATTTCCGTGGCGGAGATTGATCCGTCGATGAGGATGGCGGATGTGGAGAGGAAGAATAACAGGCTCAAATTGTAGAGGGCGATGAGAGATGAGGGATGAGGGCCTTCGGATCGAAGATTTCTTGATAATTTGAATTGTCCCCGAATTGAAGTCCCTCATCCCTTCACTCTCATCTCTCATCTCTCATCGACTTACGTTCAACAAAAAAGCTATCGCCTCAGCGGTAGCCCGATCAAGTCCATTATGTATGTTGAAAGGTTTAACGGAAATGAGAGTAACGGAATCTCAATCGCCTGCAAACTACTTCAGTCCCCAATGGCGAACTATACCACTTTCGTAGTATTTTTTACCTCCCAAAGAATTTATTGACTGCCTCCACCCGGTTGTTGACATGCAGTTTTTCGTAAATGTGATAGACATGTTTCCGCACGGTCTCGGGGCTAAGGAAGAGTTCAGCCGCGATTTCCTTGTACATTAATCCCTTCGAGAGTTGCTCCAGTATCTCCCGCTCGCGGTTAGTGAGTTGGTTAAGAGTTTCATTTTCGCTGGCGTCAACCCGTTTGTTTTGAAACGCTGCAACCACTTTCCTTGCGATCTGGCTGCTCATGGGTGCGCCGCCCTGGTAGAGTTCGCGGATGGCCTCGAGCAGTCGGGCAGGGGCGGTCTTCTTCAGAATGTAGCCGCTGGCACCGGCGCTGAGGGCCTCGAAGATCTTTTCATCTTCCTCGTATACCGTACACATCATGAAATTTGTGGAAGGCAGGATTGGCTTCAGCGTCCGCACGCAGTCGATGCCGTTCTCGGCGCTGCCGAGGTTAATGTCCATTAATACCACATCAGGCTTTAACACAGGAAGCTGAAGGATCGCGTCTTCAGGACTGCTAATGGTTCCAAGGCACACGAAACCTTCCGACATGCTGATGATTTCTTCAAGTGCATAGCGAAGCTGCTTGTTGTCATCAACAATGCAAACCGAAATATCTTTCATTTTGTAAAGTTCCGCCTTAGCGCCCTACCTGCCAATACCACATTGCGGTATTTCTGTGTGGGAACTTCATTTTGTGAGGTAGAGCATGTATTTCTCCTGGAAATAAGGCTCGGGGAAGAGTTGGTGAATATCAACCATCCTTGGGCGCTTGCCGCTCTCCTGTATTTCTTTGGCGAGGTCGCCGCCTTTCAGGCAAATGAGGCCGGGTTGAAGATCAGGCTCCTCCGGATTTGGCTTCTTCAGCAAAGGGCGGCTCCATCTCCAGAGGTCCGCCAGCGGAGCGACAGCACGAGATACTACGAAATCAAACTTGCGGTCGCGTATTTCCTCTACTCTTGAGTGTTGCGTAGTGATGTTTTTCAAACCGATCGATTCAGCAATTGCATCGATCACCTTCAGCTTTTTGCCTACGCTGTCAACAAGGTGAAATTTCACTTCGGGGAAATAGATGGCGAGCGGCACTCCGGGGAATCCTCCGCCTGTGCCGAGGTCGAGAATCTCCATGCCGGGTTTAAATTCGAACACCGCGGCTATGCTCAAGGAGTGAAGGATGTGCTTTTCATATAAGGCATCGATATCCTTGCGTGAAATCACATTGATCTTCTCGTTCCATTCTTTGTACAATGGCCCGAGCAGTGTGAATTGATCAAGCTGCTTCTGGTCGAAGTCAGAAAAATATTTTGTAATGATATCCATTATTAATTAAATAATTGGTCAATTGCCCAATTAATGCCATGCCCTTCGTGGCTTCTTCCAAAGTGATGGTGCAAAGATGATGTAATAGAAGAACATCCAGATATCGAATGCAAGGAACCATGGCCAGAGATCCTTTTCGCCCATTTTCTTCATGGAATGATACAAGATGATTGCCTGGCTCAGGAAGCGTGCTGCGAAAACAGCGAGCGCCCATTTCCAGTCGAAGAATACAATTGTGAGTACGAACAGGGGATAAAATAGAAACTGCGATGCGAGGTATGCACCCAACAGGATTTTGTGTGAGGCCTTGTAATATTTTGCGGTAGAATAATGACGCTGCTTCTGCCTGCGCCATTCCTTCCACGTACGCTTGGGTGCGGAACGAGTAATGGCTTCGGGATCGATGATTACAGCAGTGTTCTTTCCCGTTGCCACTTTATTAATGAAGAGATCGTCATCTCCGCTCGGAATATGATTGATGGAGGAGAATCCTTTGTTTCGAAGAAACAGTCCTTTCTTGTAAGAAAGATTTCTTCCAACTCCCATATACGGCACTCCTGCGAGTGCGTAGGAGAGATATTGCATTGCAGTGTGAAAAGTCTCGAACCGGATGAGTTTGTTAAGAAGACCCGGCTTCTTATGATAGGCGCCGTACCCGAGTACGATTTCTGTTTTTTCATCATAAGCGTCCTGCATCTTCTGAATCCAGAATTCACTCGCCGGCACGCAATCTGCATCAGTGAGCAGCAGCACTTCGTGCTTCGCTTCCTTGATTCCAATTGAAAGCGGATACTTCTTTCCTGAGATGAGTTTTGCTTCCTGCGTGAGTTCCACCACATTCAGGCTCTTGAATGTCTTCTTGAGTTCCTGCAGAATATATTTCGAATCGTCGAGGGAATTATCGTTCACCGCAACCACTTCGTATGT
>CBINHQ010000015.1:0-14613 GCA_966250475.1 uncultured Chitinophagaceae bacterium | reverse complement strand
CTTTCGATTACAAAAAGATCGCGTCTCTGGGAAATGAAGCAAGGGAAAAGCTCACAAAGATTAAGCCCGGCACACTTGGGCAAGCAAGCCGAATCTCTGGAATCAACCCAAGCGATGTTCAGATTTTAATGGTGTATATCGGAAGATGAGTCACTGCCCGTTGATCACATACATCCGTTGCTCGCGGAAGTTTACTGAATTACCCGCTACTCCGGTAACCAATCCTCTACAGGAAGGAGATCCGCATTGACAAGCGAAGGGTTCCATACTTTCATCGAGGAAGGCAGAATAGTCAAGAGTGAGTTCTTCCCCGATCAAAATATCTCTTATCGCAATCACATTCAGTCCGTCCAACATGGTGTTCGCCTCGCAACTGTGATTCTGCGGAGCCCATTCAGAGGGATCATCATCCCAAAGAACAAATACCCCTTCACTGAGTGCATAGGCGTAACGCCGGAAGTTTAATTGCTGTTCTTCGCTCCAGTTAGACTCGACAAATCGTTTTGTAACGATGCGATGCGAACGTTCTTCTCCGGTAAACACAACCTCTCCTTCAGGAATGAACCTTGTCGAATAAATGCCAAAACCGGAAATCGAATCACCCTTCATCACATAGGGTTTTATCCTTCGCTTGTGACGTGCAATTCCTTCGGAAATTATCTGTTGAAGAAATCCTGCCTGGCCGGCTTCATCAAACTTCAAAATATAATCAGCCGAGCCTTCGTATCCATCAGAATAAAAAACAGAGCAGGTAAAGTTTATCTCGAGAAAATAAATCTCCCCCATATCATCCACTCTGAAATCCAACCGGGCATATCCAACCCCATTGAATCCCTTAAAAACCTTTCGACTCGCATCCTTCAATCGTTCCTCCAAAACCAAATCATCGCAAGGATGGTTGCAATCGGGATGAAGCTCGGAAGTTTTCAACGCATAGGTCTTAAATTTCTTTCCTTCCGGAAAAACATATTCCACCGGTTTGTAGACCGTGCAATTTTTTCCATCAGGATCTGAGGCAACGAGTACAGTGAATTCCCTTCCGCTGACGTATTCTTCAACCAGTAACGGACCGTATTCATCAACTATCTGTGTAACCTTTTTCTTAAGTTCAATTTCTGAATTGACCAAAGAATCATCGGAAATTCCCAGGCTGTCACCTGCCTTTGCTGGTTTGACAAACAAAGGATAATTTAATTTATTAGCATTAGCCATTTGCTCCAACGACTCAATAATGCAATATCCGGGAGTTCGCACCCCTTCACAATAAGCCACGTACTTCATCAACTCTTTGGGAGGATCATAAAGTTTGGCTGATGGACCAGTGTATGGAAGTCCAAGCAGGTCGAGGCTGTGAATCACATCAATTGAAGGAACTTCCCATTCGAGATAGCCTTCACAGAGGTTAACGAAATTGTCGTAGTCTTCTTTAGCAAGCTCCTTCAGCTGACGGTACGTAGTCAGTTTATTCAGGAAGACATGATCCACTTCACACCCCGGCAATAATGCAGATAAATTCCTCGGCGGATCATAGTTCTTGTAGTCCACGCCAGTGGTTGAATAATCCGCTTGCAGCACACAAACCTTCATATAATTGATTAAGGCTTTAAATTTCTTCTGTGAAAAGCGTCTTCGATGATCTCCAATATCAATTGGGTAAATGACACTCCAGAATAGCGAAGTATTGCGCCAATGGATGTGTAGTCTTCATCCTCGCTCAAGCCACACTGCGCATTAACTTCCAGCACGAATAATTTTCCGGTCTTTGCATCCATCCTGATATCGAGTCTTCCGTATCCAATTCCGCCTACCGCCTTGTAGGCTTCAATGCTCAGTTCTTTCAATCGAGGAACGAGGCTATCCTCGGGCAGATGGTAATCGTAGAAATTTTCATTGGCGGGCATCGCCTGCTCATCCTCATAAATTTCCCAGAGTCGATCAAAGGATAAAAACTTCTCAGAGTCTGGTAATGATTCATGAAATACGCGCTCAACCGGTGTGTAGACTTTACATCCCGAAGGAGTACAAGGAGTGCCGACAACCAAGGTGGTAAACTCCGGGCCGGTGATAAATTGTTCTGCCAGCAATCCTCCGGTTAACAGGTTCCATCCCCGGTATCCATTTCTTATCTCGGACAGTCGCTCCAAAAGTTCCTCTTCAGTACTCACCACATTTCTGATAGACACACCCATGCTACCACCGGAGACAGCAGGTTTTAAAATAACCGGACTTCCAATTCTTTCGAAGAGTCCTGCTGCAGTAGCATCATCCTTTATAACCTCCCAGCCTGCATTAGCAACACCCGCTTTGTCGAAGGCCTCCTTCATTGGAATCTTCGAAGTGGTGATATCATAATAATGCGTGTTGGATCCGGTATAAATGATCCTGTTTCGTTCCAACTCGTGAATGACCGAAATGCCCGGAGTGCCGTTCACCTCATCGCCGTCACAGAGATTTAGCACCAGCGGAATCTTTCTTCCCGATCGTTTCCTGATCGTACCAATCACCTCTTTAAAAGTCTTCATGGTGACCGGCTCCCAGATCCAGTCTGCATTCAACTCTCCAAACACCTTGGTGTACTCCGCCAGGCTTTGGCTGAAATCATAATAGTGCTGCAGGTTAGGATCAGAAGTTTCGAAATGTGGATAAATCACCCAGATTTTAAGCTTCCGGATGAGATCGTTTTCAACTTTCGCCTTCTTTTTCTTAAGCTCTCCTTTCCGTACCCGAACGATCATGAAGTTGTTGTTGAATGAAACGTGTAAGCTTGTAGTTTCGAATTATATCAAGAGGAATGTGCGCAGCTCCTCTAATTTGTCCAAGACAATTACTGTGATTGCAATTGCATGTGAATGGCTGTGCCATGTCCCACTCCGTAGAAGGATAGAAGAAAGTCATTTCATCTCCCACGCAGATATCTTTCAACGCAACGATAACCATTGCATGCGTATCGAAAAATACATTCGGATTGCAGCTATGATTGATGTATTGCAGATGCTCTGGTTGTAAGAGTATGTGCGAATGCACATCAACCTGCACAGTTAAATACGTCGGCTGATCTAACACAGCTCCTGCATGAAATGTTGAAACAACATCACCTGCCTTGTAAGAAATCTGTGCGAAAAAAGCTTTTTGGTTGTTGAGAAGATTTTGCCTGACTACGGCAAATTGGTGATCGCTAATTAAGCGATACTCGGGGTTAGTAATGGTTATCATTTGTTGATTGGTAATGAAAAGATATATATAAAGATGAATCTCCACACGTCCCCTTAATGAATGTGAATAATTAAGTAACAACCGGGCAGAACGGGCCTGACTGCTTCTGAATAATTTTAATAAGAGAGCTGGCTTTGCAACTTGTTCCCAAACCTTTGGAATTCCTACAAGCAAGTAGGGTTGTACTGGAATCATATATTATTTAGAAATCTATAAGTAAGAACGCCGAAGAGGCCTGTCACGCGTATCGATATCTCGTGGGAGCAAGCGTGTATTCCGGTTCCTTGGTCCAAAAGGCGGGCAGGGGATATTTTCGCACCTGCGGTTTTTTCCACGCCTTCTCCGCGTGAAAATATCATGTCCTTGCGTTGTAGATCTCATTGCTTCAGCAAGTACGATGGGTAGATTTGCAACAAGATCGATCGGAATCCTGCCTGAGATGAGAATTGTTGCTGACAACTGGGAGTGGTATGCGGTTGGTGAATTTTCACCAGGGCCGAGAGGGTAGGGCTATGGCCGAAATATGAAATGGCTGGTTGGAGGCGGGGGAGGGCGATACGGCCGGGAGGGCCCACTGGGCCGCTAGTGGAAGGTTTGAAGTATGAAAAAAGAATCATTTACCATTAGCTTTGCGCTCCGAAATAATTCGCCCTAATGCCTGCTTACAGATTTCTGATCATCTTCCTCTTTGTCTTCACCCCGGCCTGGTGCCTCGGCCAATGCGCCCAGGTAATCTCCGCCTTTCCCTATGAAGAAGGCTTTGAAACAAACGACGGTGAATGGGTGCCGGGCGGAGCAAGCTCCGACTGGACCTGGGGCTCACCTTCAAAGCCAGTGATCAGTTCTGCTGCGGCAGGAACTAAGTGTTGGAATGTGGGCGGACTCACCGGTTCCAGGTACAACGACTCCGAAGCCTCCTGGCTTAAAAGTCCCTGCTTTGACTTTTCATCTTTGCAATATCCCTTCATTAGCCTGAAGGTTTTCTGGGAAACCGAAAGCCGGTTCGATGGAGCCGCACTTCAATATTCAACAGACAACGGGAATACCTGGGTGGAAGTCGGCTATGCGAACGATACAAGGTCTTGCCTGAATATGAACTGGTACAACCAGTCATCGATCAACTATCTTTCTCCATTGTCCGGAGCAAGGATAGGCTGGTCGGGTAATATTCAGGCTACCTCCGGAAGTTGCCAGGGCGGCAATGGAAGTGGCGCCTGGCTGACCGCAAGCCATGTAATGCCCGAACTCGCGGGACGACCTTCCGTAATCTTTCGATTCATCTTCGGTGCGGGTAGCATCTGTAATAATTATGATGGCTTTGCGATCGATGAGATAAAGATTACCGAAGCGCCAGCGAATGCCGCATCATTTGATTTTACCTGCCAGGGAGAAAATTCAGTGCTATTCACGAATACGTCTTCTCTTTGCCCTACTACATATTCCTGGGATTTCGGCGATCCGGCATCGGGAGCACTCAATACTTCTTCCGATCGCGATCCGATTCATCAATTCTCAGGACCGGGTGAATACACTGTGACACTCACAGTGAGCAGCGAGGGAAATGCGCCTTCCACCATCACACAAAGCATTACTTTGCTATCGGTGGAAACCACAAGAATTAGCCCTGCGGACTGCAACACCAATACCGGCGGCTCCATTAAAGCCGAAGCCTTCGGTGGCACGGGAAATTATTCTTTTGAATGGAATACAAACCCTGTTCAGAATACTCCGACTGCTGTCGGCCTGCCTTCGGGTGAATACACAGTCACGGTCTCCGAACCAGGCGCATGCCCGGCTTCTGCTACGGACTCAGTGCTGCTTGATCTTTCTTGCATCGGAGTTTTCTTTCCAAATGCATTCACGCCAAACGGCGATGGCCTGAACGATGAGTTTGGTCCTGCGGGAAGCATAGCCCTCATCACTAACTATCAATTCAATGTTTACAACCGTTGGGGCGAACGAGTCTTTCATTCAACCAATCCATTCCTTAAATGGAAGGGTGATCACCGAGGAACTTCAGTAGGTAACCATATTTATACATGGTTTGCGAGGTATGACTTGCCGGGGGAGAAGGGAGTGGTGAGGAAAGGAACCGTTATGGTTATCAGGTAGCTCTGGGAAAGGTTTAAGAGCCGTTTGTGGTTTGGGGTTTGGGGTTTGGCGGGTTCCTTTGAAATTGAATCACCCCCCAAACATCAAACATAAACTTCCAACATTCCTTCGCAGCCCTTAAACCTTAAGACCTTCCCTGGTGTTTTCTCCCCTGAATCTCAGCCACGCAATCACCATTCTTATTTCCCCAAAACTTACTTCATCTCCTAATTCCCTTTTAATTTCTGTTAGAGTTTTGAGGTCGCTGCGCATGGCAACAGGTTTTATCCTTTCAACTTTTTCGTCAGAGACCAGCTCATCAAGGTCAAGTTCTCCGATTTCAACATACTGCGCGAGGTGACTTTCGATTGTTGTCGTCTTCAGATTTCTATGTTCGGCGATCTCTGCAACCGTAAGTCCGCTGCGGAACAACGAGAATGATTCCGCCTGAGTTTCGCCCTTCTTCTTTCGCTTCTTTTCCTTTCGGGTTGATTCCTCTTCAGGTTCTGCAACGAATGTTTCAGGATTAATCTCATGCTCCTCACAGTAATCCCTGATGATTTCCAGGAAATCATTGCCAAATTGCTTGATCTTCGCCTTGCCGAATCCTTTCACTTTTAGCAATTCTGATTCTGTAACTGGAAGCATCGCGGCCATTTCTTTCAATGCTGCACCTGAGGCAACCATGTACACTGGCTGACTCCTTTTGCGGCAGAGATCATCTCTCAGCGCCTTAAGTCTTTTGAACAGCTCGGGATGCGCCATTTCAGTATTCACTGAATCTCTTTCACCCGCATATACGTTCACTCTGTAGGAAGGTTTTCTAAATGCGCTTCTCCTTGCATACCAAGCAGACAAATCGTAATTGGCGCCGAACCCTTCAAGCATGTATCGCATATGAACCGAAACTGTGAAGAGATCGGCCATCAGCTCATTGAAATTCTTCGCATGGAGCGTACTGTCAGTCTCAATTGGCGGATCCTTCAATAACGAGAGTATCTCATCCAATTGCTCAATATAGTATGTAGCAGCACGAATGGATCGTTCCTTTAGCTCCTCATTCTCCGAAGGCAGAACATCTGTTCCAAGTTGAGACCTGATCCATGAATGAAACTTCGAAGACGTCGAACGCAAATCATCCAGTTTTAGGGTCAACACACTTAACCACTTTAGCGCCTCCGAATTAAAATCATCGCCATTTTGCACCAAATAATTCCTGATATCTTCGAAAGAGTGATTGATCTCAGATACATCGAAGGATGAAATCGCGAGCTGTCGCTGTGCGTTAAATCTAGCAGTTGCCAATTCCACTTCAAGCTGACTTTGTGAAATTGCAAGCTGGCTGAACCTTCCAATCCTTGAATCAGTCCACAAAGAGTTTTCCCTAATTCTGCTTAACAACACGAGTCCATCAAGGCTCGTACACCTGCTCAATGCCACATACACCTGTCCCGGAGCAAAAGATTGCCCTGCATCGATGATCGCCTTCTCAAAAGTGAGACCCTGACTCTTGTGAATGGTGATGGCCCAGGCGAGGCGCAAGGGAAACTGAAGAAAAGCGCCGAGAGTTTCCTCCTCGAGTTTCTGAGAACTCTTGTCTACCGTGTAACGAATATTCAGCCACTCTTCTGGCTTCACTTCGATCTCTCTTCCATCTTCCCTGCAGATGACAGTTATCGAATCATCGTTCATCTTTGTTACGACGCCAATCTTCCCATTGAAATATCGCTTTGCGCGATCGCTGTCGTTCTTGATGAACATTACCTGTGCTCCAACCTTAAGTTGCAGCAACTCCTCTGCAGGATATGCACTCTCGAAGAAGTCGCCGGTAATCTTCGCTTTGTAATTTTTGGATTCGCCGGAGAGTTTGTCCAACTCAGCCGCATTGATCGATCTCGCAATCTCGTTGTGCGTGGTGAGTAAGATATATCCTTCTTCTTTGTCACGCGCAAACTGTGGATCAAATCGTGACTCTAAAAGCGTCCTCCCTTCATCGTCGAGGTTGTTATCGCGAATCTGATTCAGGAGGTTAATAAACTTCTCCTCGCTCTGCCGATAGATCTTGTTGAATTCGATGAACAGTGGCAGATTGTTCCTCATCACATGGCTGTCGAAGAAAAAGGGACCGTCGTATTGTTCCGAAAGTATTCGCCATTCATTGTCTTTTATCACAGGGGGAAGCTGATACAAGTCGCCAATGAATAATACCTGTACGCCGCCGAAAGGTTCGTGTGGTTTCTTGCGGAAATGTCTCAGCACCGCGTCAATTGCATCGAGCGTGTCGCAGCGTACCATACTCACCTCATCGATAATCAGCAATTCCAACTGACGGAAGATGTCACGCTTCTGCGAGGTAACCTTCATGCGGCTAAGCAAACCCGAACGGCTTAAAGCCTGATCTTCGGAGAAATGTCCGCTTCCATCAGGAATGTAAGGCCCGAAGGGTAGTTGAAAGAAAGAATGAATCGTCACTCCACCCGCATTGATGGCTGCCACTCCTGTGGGTGCAACTACCGCCATCTGCCTGGGGCAGTTTTCCCTGATGTGCTTAAGAAACGTTGTCTTGCCGGTACCAGCCTTTCCAGTAAGGAAAATATTCCTGTTTCCCTGGTTCACCAATTCCACTGCCATGTGGAATACTTCATTTCCCGGATCGATATACATACTGCTACGATTATGAGTCTGAATGAATCAATTTAATCAATTCAACCGGATTGAAAAACTTCTGCCTTCAACTGTGAATTGAACACTGCAAATATGTGACATCACGGGAGGAATAACCGTTTTTTAACCGTTTATAGTCGTTTAAAAACGTTTGTAAACGCTTAGCCTTGGCTGAAATTTGAAGAAAAGAAGATATGATACACGATTCAGTTATACGGAGGTGTTTCGCCTGTGACAAACCGTTGAGAGGAAGAGCAGACAAGAAGTATTGTGATGACTCCTGTCGAAATTATTATCATAACCATGTTCGATACAGGCGTGACGAGAAGGTTAAAAAAGTAAATGCGATTCTAAGCAAGAATCTGAACATATTAAAGAGTCTGCTTCCCCGCGACAGGGATCATGTGGTGGTAACGAAGGAATACTTGTTAGAGCTGGGATTCAATTTCAAATTCGTCACTCACCTTGCTGTGAGTAATTCGAACAAACTCTTTCATTTTTGTTATTTGATCGGATATCACCAGTTGAATGAAGATTGTTTTTTGCTTACAAGGGCGGGGGCTTAAAAAATACGCAGCCTGAACGGCTGCGTATTTTACTTTATTAATGGACAGACTATTCGGTATCCCAGATTGAAATGCGTGGAGAAAGCCTTCGCCTGAAACTAATCGGCGGCGGAGTTGTCCACGAAAATTCATACACGCGATTCACCGAGCCACGGTCGGTACTGTACATACGAATGAGGCCATCATTTCTTCCTCTGCCGAAATGGAGACCGTACATGTAATCGCTGCCTCCACCCATGTTGTAAGTTGTCCACGAACTACCGTTCCAACTGTATTCCCAAACCTTTCCGTTGCCATTGTCGGTGTACACCCGGTTAACTCCATCGTTTCTTCCCGGAGTAATGTAAGCATGAATGTTTTGAATACCGGTGGATGGCATATTGCTGAAGGTCCATGCGCTGCCGTTCCATGTAAACTCACGCATGGTGCCATCGTAAATGGCAGAATACACTCGATTGATTCCATCGTTACGCCCCTGGCCAATTCCAATGCCACGGGCATCGCCTGCATCGCCCATGCTATTAATGGTCCAGGAGGTTCCGTTCCAATATGCCTCAAAGTTTCCGGAAGAAATGGAAGCGATGTAGATCCTGTTTACGCCATCGTTGCGGCCATCCCCTATCACCACGCCGTGAGCTCCCGGAGTTGGACCGACAAGGAGTCGTGTCCAGCTTGTGCCATTCCAGGTAAACTCGTAAAGCTGTTGCGTGCTTGCGGCATACACCCGGGTAACTCCATCGTTTCGTCCATCGCCAATATCCATGTGCATGCCGAGGTTGTTGCCCACATTGCCCATGGTCAATTGATGCCAGCCGGTTTCATCATGCCAGATCTCGTAAATATTGAAATCATAGCTCGCAGCATAAAGCCGATCCTTTCCATCGCCCCTTCCAGGTCCAATGTTGCAGTCATGGATTTCAATGCCACTCGGTGAACCGCCTATATCCACGGGTCCATCCCAACCTGAACCATTCCAGCCATACTCGAGCATGCGGCCGGTAGCAATTGTACCTACATAGATTCTTTCCAGTCCATCGGTTCTCAAAGCTCCGACCCTGATTGTGTTGTTAGGCACACCCGTGCTTCCGATAGATGTAACGGTCCATAACGAAGCAGAAGATGAGATCGTAAGCGTGATCGGTACGGAGCGCACAAGGCCCCCGCTTTCTCCTTCCACAACCAGGTTATAGGTACCGATCGGTGCTGAAGATGTGGTATTGATAGTAAGCGTTGATGCAGCTACAGGAACCGGAGAGGCTGGATTAAAACTCGCCGTTACACCAGAAGGCAATCCGGTTATGCTGAGATTAACTGGTGAGACATAATCATTCGTCTCAGTCACATTGATGGTAAACGTAGTGGCGGAACCCACACTCACGTTCTGAATGGATGGAGACGCCATCAGGGCAAAATCAGCCGCTGGCGTAACGTTGAGTGTGCCATTCTGCGAATTAGTGATTCCTTCACCTGTAGCAGATATCGTAATTGGATATGACCCAAAGGGTGCTCCGGTTGTTGTAACATACAATTGTGTTTCGCCCTGATGCGACATCGGATTGAAGAGAAAGTGTCCACTTGCATTTGTGGGAAGACCTGTAACAGATAGCGCAATTCCTCCCGGTGCAGTAAATCCATTGTTGTAAGTGACGTAGATCCTGAAGTCGATCACACCTGTCGTTTCTACATTTCGCGCCGGGGTAAGCAGGGTCAATGTAAATCCTGGTACCACGTTGACGGCGACTTCAGAAGAGATGGTAATATTACCTGCCGCATCTCTTGCAAGGGCGGAAATAGTGTGAGCGCCGTTGGAAACCATTTCACTGTTCCATTCATAAGTAAACGGCGGCGTGGTGATCTCGGGTCCCACGTTAACTCCATCAACCATGAACTGAACTCCTGCAAGCGATATATTATCACTTGCATTTGCAATGAGGTTGACCTTGCCATGCACATTCGTTCCTCCTGCAGGAGAAGTAACGGAAACAACAGGCGGAGTCTCATCAATTCCCAAGGGGGTGTTCATATCGGTGACGACTTCTGCAGCGCTAAGTAAACGACGATAGAAGCGCACTTCGTCGATGGCGCCGTTGATATATTCGCCATAAGGCTGATTGGCACCAATTCGCACATTCGTAGGATTCAGTGTAGCAAGTGTTCCTGCGGAACTGATATCATTACGATTCGTTACATCAACGCCATTCACATAGATCGTGAACCTGCTTGCCTGTGCAACGGAGGCATTGTAGGTAACTGTGATGTGACTCCATTGTCCCGCGGTAAGTACATTGTTTGTACTGTGCGCAACAAGTTTGTTCGAGCCGTTGTTTGTCCACCAATACACCGATACCCCATTCGTAACCGGACCAGCATCGGCGTCATTGCTCGAGTGCGCGTAGAAGTAGAAGAAATTATTCTGATCGATCGTCTGGCTCCAAACGGTGCTCCACTGGTTGAAGTTGTTGCTCCTCACCCATGCGCTCCATGTATAATCCTGTGTTGGGTTAAGGGTGAAGTCATTGTGATCGGGAACATTCACATAATCATTTGTTCCATCGAAAGAAAGTGCTTGCTCATACCGACCAGCTATTCGTGTTGGGCTGTTTACAAGCGTTCCGGGATGATTATTTCCCGAGATGTCAATCGCATTGGTACCTGAAGGTTCATTTAGCGGATACGCTGCAATAAGTCCCGTGGTGTTAGATACATTCACGTTGATTCCATCTGAAACGGTCTTGTTACCAGCAGCATCCCGCGCACGGGCAGAAATGGTGTAAGGACCATTTGCTTCCGTGTTTGTGTTCCATGAGAAAGTGTATGGTGCGCTGAGGTCCTCGGATCCAAGGTTTGCTCCGTTGAGAAGGAATTGAACACCAACCACGCCTTTGTTGTCGGTAGCATTTGCAGTGATGTTGACGGTACCCGAAACATTGCCTGCTGCGGGGCTAAGCAGATTTATCACAGGCGATTCCATATCCGGAACGTTGTTCACATTAACCTGTATATCCGAAGCAGTAGCTGTGTTACCAGCCGCATCTCGGGCAATTGCTGAGATGGTATAGCTTCCATTGGGGATGGCTTCAGTATTCCATGCAATGAGGTAAGGGAAACTCTGGTCTTCCGCGCCGTAGGCAACGCCATTCACAAGGAATTGTACACCCACGATGCCAACATTGTCACTTGCTGCTGCGGTTAGATTAATTGTTCCGGAAACATCGCCAGGCACAGGCAATGAAATTGAAACGGAAGGATCTTCCGTATCAGGAGGATTGTTGAGAACGTTGATCGAAACAGGATCTGAGTTTGTATTATTGCCTGCTGCATCCCTCGCCCTTGCAGTCAGTGTGTGATTTCCATCGGTGATCGATGTGCTGTTCCACGAAATGGTATAGGGTGAATTCGTGTCTTCGCTTCCGATGGGATTACCATCGATGAAGAATTGTACTCCCATCACTCCAACATTATCACTCGCCGTTGCATTCAGATCGATTGTACCCTGCACAGTGCCTGCGGAAGGTGAAGTAATAGTAATCGTTGGTGGCTCGGTGTCGTTGTTTACACTCACTACAATGTTATCCGCTGTTGCGATATTACCTGAGGCATCCCTTGCACGGGCAGAAAGAATGTAGGTGCCATTGGGAACAGTAGTAGTATTCCATGAAAAGGAATACGGAGCAACGAGGTCTTCAGCACCAAGGTTAGCGCCATCAAGAAGAAACTGCACTCCCATCACGCCAGTGTTATCAGAAGCATTGGCGTTAATGCTGATTGTTCCGCTCACCTCACCGGCTGCGGGTGCGGACAGCGCAACAGTGGGATTTTCGTTATCAGGTGCAACCGGAGTGTTCATATCGGATTGAATCTCCGCCTGGCTCAATGCCTTGTTGTAGATCCTTACTTCATCAATCCTTCCCGAAAAGAACTGATTGAACACTGTAGTGCCTCCGATATGTAGAAGATCATTGGTGGTGGTGATGTTACCTGTTCCTTCCACATTCGCCACCTGCACACCATTGATGAAGTACCTGAAGTTCGCGCCATCGTATGTACATGCGATGTGACTCCATGTATTCAGAGGCAGTTTCTGACTTCCGGTAACTGTTCTGTTAGATGATCCAACTCTGATTCTGCTGTTCGGGCGCTGGTTGTTTACATTCGATGCGTTGTTATTGGCAGAAAGCACATAAGAAAACCCGCTTGTGCCACGGTCTTTGCAGATCACAGTTTTGTAGCCTGTTAGGTTTGATGGATTCACCCATGCCTCGAGTGTCATGCCATTGGTGAGGTCGAGTGAATTCGCATCCGCGATGTTTACCATGTCGTTCGTACCATCAAATTGCAGCGCCCCTCCAAATCTGCCGGAAGAGTTCCAGGCCGGGCCATTCACAAGCGTTCCGTGATTGTTATTGCCGGAATTATCGTTCGCAGTAAGCCCGGAGGTCTCGTTGAATCCAAATGCCGCAACGAGATTGTTGTTGGCAACAGTAACGCTAACGGGTGCAGAAATGGTAATGTTTCCTGCCTCATCCCTGGCACGTGCGGTGAGGGTATAATTTCCATTTGCAAGAGAAGTTGTACTCCAGGAAGTATTAAATGGTGCAGATAAATCCTCGGATCCAAGATTGTTGCCATCGAGAAGAAACTGGACTCCGGTCACACCGATGTCGTCTGTGGCGCTGGCGGAAATTTGTACCAGTCCGGAGACAATGCTGCCGTTGGTGGGGGAAGTAATAGTGACTGCAGGCGATTCTTCATCCACCAGGTTGTTCACATTCACGGAAATTGAAGATGAACTTGTGTTTCCTTCGGCGTCGCGTGCAATCGCAGTGAGAGTGTGATTGCCATTTGAAACAGTGGCGGTGTTCCAGCTAAAGCTGTAGGGATTTGAATTATCCTCTGCACCGAGGTTCGCTCCATCGAGTTGGAACTGCACGCCTGCAACACCAACATTGTCGGTTGCTGTGGCTGTGATATTCACAATGCCTGAAACATTGCCAGGAGCTGGATTGGTGATGTTCACTAAAGGATCTTCAGTATCGGGTTCATTACCGCTGTTCATGTCCGTCTGAATCTCTTCCTGCGAAAGCAATCTTCTGTAATATCGCACTTCATCGATTGCGGCGTTAATCGTTTCGCCATAAGGCTGATTTGCACCAATCCTCGTGTTAGTAGGATTGAGTGTGGAGAGAGTGCCTGAGCTTGAAATATCGGACCTGTTGGTGACATCAATTCCATTGACGTAGATTGTAATCCTGGAGTTCTGGGCAAGGGAAGGGTCATATGTGATTGCGATGTGACTCCATACACCGGCCGTGAGCACATTGTTGTTGCTGTGTACCACAAGCCTGTTGCTTCCGCCATTGGTCCACCAATAAATAGAAACGCCGTTCGTTACAGGACCGGCGTGCGAATCATTGCTTGAGTGAGCGTAATAATAAAAGAAATTATTCGCATCGATGGTCTGACTCCAGACTGTTCCCCATTGATTGAAATTATTATTGCGGACCCATGCGCTCCAGGTATAACTCTGGCCGGGGTCGAGAGTGAAGTTTGCATGATCGGCCATGCTCACGTAGTCGTTGTTTCCATCGAAACTCAATGCCTGCCCATACTTTCCCGCTGTCCACGCGGGGCCATTCACAAGCGTAGCGTTGTGCCCGTTGCCCGAGTTGTCCGACGATAATGTGCCGCTGCCCTCATCTAGCCGAAGTTCAGTCACCACGCCTGGTACAGGTAATTCAGTAATGCCGATGAAACCAAGTGCGAATAAAGAAAATAGAATGAAGATTTGCTTCAACTGCTTGCCGTAGTTGACAAAGAGTCTTCCCGACTCCCTCGAGGAGAATGCCATGTGTAATGTTTTAACGATTGCGAAAAACTATTGCCAGGGTCTGGAGAAAAGCCGTTAACCGGAGTAGGGATCCCAGAGAAGGGGAATAAACTTATGATAAATTTTGATAAGATGTGCTTTTGGTGGATAATTGGGCGGGTCAAGGCTGGAGGCAATCTGGGTTTAAGGCTTAAAAGCTAAGGGGGAGATTATTTTTTCTAAATCTTTGCCAGCACCTCCACCAGCACCATC
>CBINHQ010000014.1:0-14844 GCA_966250475.1 uncultured Chitinophagaceae bacterium | reverse complement strand
AATACCAAGAGGCAGGTAGGTTCTACCATTAAGCCTTTACTCTACACACAAGCCATGGAAGAGCGCGGCTTCACTCCCGAAACCGAAGTGCTCGACGTGCAGCAGTCATTCGGCAAGAACCAGCTTGTGCCTGCAACTACCAGGACATGTACCGGCAGAACGATGACGATGGCTTCTGCATTGACTTGGTCGAAGAACTGCGCAACCGCCTACATCATGAAGCAGGTTGGTCCTGAACAGTTCGCCAACTTCCTTGGCAACTTGAACATTCCTACCAAGGTTGAACCATTCCCTTCAATTGCGCTAGGATCCTGCGAACTCTCACTGTTTGAGATGATGTGGGGATACAGCATCTTCGCGGGACATGGATTCTCTACAAAACCTTACTTCATTTCACGAATAGAAGACAGGAACGGAAACGTGATTAAGCGCTTCGACTACAGCGTTAACCGCAAGGAGGCTGTGAGCGAAGTGACAGCTTACAGGATGACGCAGATGATGCAGGGCGTAGTAGATATTGGCACGGCTGCAGGCCTTCGCAACAGGCTCGGAGCTTCTGAAATGGCAGGTAAGACAGGCACGACCAACGATAACTCCGATGCATGGTACATGGGCTTCACTCCCCAACTGCTCGGTGGCGTGTGGATTGGCTGCGACGACAGATTCATCAGGAATGAAAGTAACTCTGGTTTCGGTGGCGCTGCGGCAAGACCCATCTGGGAAGCATTCTTCAAGAAGGTTTATGCTGATAAGACGCTCGACATTCAAAGAGATGCGAAGTTCGCAAGGCCCGCACAGCTCGACAACGAAATCAACAGCGCCGATATATTGGAGATGATTGAAGAAGCTCCTCCAGGTGCTGAAGGTGAAGACATGGGCGTGGGTACCCAGGATGATTACTATTTCGATGGCGGCGGTTATATCGGCCCTGAGTCGAAGCCTTTGCCACCCGATGAGAACGATCCTCAAAAAAAAAATAAGGATACCATAAAGGATAAGAACAAGGCCGGTTCGGCCAAGCCCATAGGCTCTCCAGTAGAAGAGCCTAAAAAGAAAAAGGGCCTCCTTAAGCGGATCTTCGGGAAGAAGGATGACTAGCCCCCGCTAGAACATTATCAGGAAATCAGTAACTTCGCGCCAGTTTTTTTCACTCCTTACCTGATTTACAGGAAGCCTACTCCTGTTTTCCAGAATATGAAATCAAATCAATTCTAATAATATGGCGGATATTTTCGAACGTTTACTGAAGAATTACGGTCCCATCGGTCAGCACCGTGAAAGAGCGCATGGTTATTTTGCCTTCCCAAAGCTCGAAGGCGAGATTAGCAGCAGAATGAAGTTCCGAGGGCAAGAGATGATCGTTTGGAGCCTGAACAACTACCTCGGCCTCGGAAATCACCCCGAAGTGAGAAAGGCCGACGCGGACGCCGCCGCAAAATATGGACTGGCCCTCCCCATGGGTGCGAGAATGATGAGTGGGAACACCGACCTTCACGAACAACTCGAGGCTGAACTTGCGGCCTTCGAATCTAAAGAAGATGCAATACTCCTCAACTACGGATACCAGGGTATGGTGAGCCTCATCGATGCACTCTGTGGCAGGCATGATGTGATTGTATACGACGCCGAGAGCCACGCCTGCATTATCGATGGCCTTCGTCTCCACGCCGGTCACCGCTACGTGTACAAGCACAACGATATTGAAGACCTCGAAAAACAATTGCAGCGCGCCTCCTCACTCATCGATAAGCAAAACGCTGGCGGCATCCTCGTAATCACCGAAGGTGTATTCGGCATGGCCGGCGATCAAGGTAGATTGAAAGAGATTTGCGCACTCAAGAAAAAATACGAATTCAGACTATTGGTTGATGACGCGCACGGATTCGGCACTCTCGGCAAGAAAGGCGCCGGCGCCGGCGAAGAACAAGGCTGCCAGGATGAGATCGATCTCTACTTCTCGACTTTCGCAAAATCAATGGCGTCCATCGGCGCATTCATCGCGGGCGATAAGAAGATTATCGATTACATCCGCTACAACATCCGCTCTCAGATCTTTGCAAAGAGCCTACCCATGCCTCTCGTGGTTGGCAACCTCAAACGCCTCGAGCTGTTGAAAACCCAGCCCTCCCTAAAAGCAAGGCTCTGGGAAAATGCCCTCAAACTTCAAAACGGATTAAAGGAACGCGGTTTCGACATCGGCAACACCGATTCAGTGGTTACTCCCGTATACATGAAGGGCGGCGTTGAAGAAGCTACTGCAATGGTGATGGACCTCCGCGAAAACTACAGGATATTCTGCTCCATCGTGGTGTACCCTGTCATCCCCCGCGGTCACATCATCTACCGACTCATTCCAACAGCGGTACATACCGACGAAGATATCAACCTAACACTCCAGGCATTCTCCGAGACGAAGAAAAAACTCGACGCAGGAGAATACAAGGTTGAAGCGATTCCGGATATGGCCGTGGCTAAGTGATTGTAGCTTTAAAGGCCAGGGGCCAGTGGTTAGGTTTAAAGGTTTAAGAGTTTAAAGGTTTAAGGGTTACCTCAATTTGAAGTTTCCCTCCAAACCTCAAACTTCAAACTCCAAACTTCAAACTCCAAACTCTTAAACCCTTAAGCCTATATACCTTAATCCTTTCAACCTTTAAACTTTTAAACCAAAAAATACCGTATGCGAATTTTCTTGCTTGCCTTCCTTTTGATTCCTCTGGCAACCCTTGCCCAGGATAAGCAGATCACATTGGAAGACCTTTACAAGAAAGGCACCTTCCGCGGTGAATACGTCCCCGGTTTCGAAGGGGAGACAATGGACAGCATGCTAAAGGCTGAGAAGATCACCGATCTCTCAGGAAAGCCCCTGCCCCTCTCCGACTACAGCCCCTCCGCTAACAAGCAGACCGTGCTGATCTTCAAAAACAGGGAAGGCATCTACAGGAGATCATCCAAGGCATATACTTACCTGTATGACTTGGGTCGCAAGAAACTTGTGCAACTCGACACAGCCAAGGTTCTTCACGCAACATTCTCTCCCGACGGATCGAAGATCGCATACGTGAAAGACAACAATCTTTACATGTACGATGTAGCTTCCGGCGCCACAAAGGCCATCACCACAGATGGCAAATGGAATTTCATCATCAACGGTAACTGTGACTGGGTTTACGAAGAAGAATTTGAGTTTACCCGCGCTTTCCAATGGAGCCCGAAAGGCAACTACATCGCTTATTATCGTTTTGATGAAACGAATGTGAAGGAATACAACATGACCATTTACGACGATAAGTACAACAAAGACTATCGTTACAAATACCCGAAGGCGGGTGAAGAAAATTCCAAGGTCGATATCTACATCTACAACGTTAACACCGGAGAAAAAGCAAAGGCCGATTACGAACAGGGAGATATCTACATCCCCCGCATCAAATGGACGAAGGATGATAATTCCCTGGTGGTATATTGGCTCAATCGTCACCAGGACAACCTCAAACTTCTTCTCACCGATGCAAAGACCGGCAGCAGCAAGTTGATGTACGAAGAGAAGAATAAATACTTCGTAGAGATTAACGACGACTGGTGGTTTCTCGAAGACGGAAAGCACTTCCTCTTCACCAGTGAGATGAATGGATACAGACACCTGTATCTCTACAGCATCGACGGGAAGACGAAGACACAAATCACAAAAGGAAATTTCGAGAT
The DNA here is from genome assembly GCA_966250475.1 of uncultured Chitinophagaceae bacterium. Taxonomy (GTDB): domain Bacteria; phylum Bacteroidota; class Bacteroidia; order Chitinophagales; family Chitinophagaceae; genus CBINHQ01. Next base: position 11,142 of record CBINHQ010000014.1, on the reverse strand, counting down.
CACCACCGTGAATGGCGTAGATGAGAAGAACAAGCGAATCTTCTACACCATGGCCTACCCCACTCCAATGGAGAGAAACGTGTTCGTGACCGATTACACCGGCAAGAAAAACTTCAGGCTTACACAAGGCGAAGGATGGCATCGCGCGGAGTTCAACGACGATTACACTAAGTTCATGGACTATCACTCTTCACTCAACACTCCGCAGTCCGTTAGCCTTTACGACATCAAGGTTGACCGTAAGAAGAATGTTTCTACCAAATTGAACAAAACGCTTGGTGAAAACGCGAGACTGAAAAAATTGATGGGTGAATACAATCTCGGCAAGGCGGAATTCATTCGTGTTCCCAACAGCAAAGGCGATACGCTGAATGGATGGATGCTGAAGCCCACCAACTTCAATCCCGCAAAGAAATATCCCGTGTTGTTCTGTAACTATGGTGGTCCCGGTTCACAGCAAGTGGCAAATCGCTTTGGCGCCGTAAGTTTCTGGCATCAACTGCTCGCACAGCGTGGCTTCATCGTGGTGAGCGTCGACAACACCGGTACCGGCTTCCGCGGCGAAGAGTTTAAGAAGAAGACTTATCTCCAGCTTGGTAAGTACGAGATCGAAGACCAGATCGATGCGGCGAAATACATTTCCAAAATGCCCTTTGTCGATGCAAGCAACATCGGCCACTGGGGATGGAGCTACGGCGGCTTCATGAGCTCGCTTGCCATCACGAAAGGCAGAGATGTGTTTACCGCTGCTGTTGCCGTTGCACCTGTTACTTCATGGAGATACTACGATAACATTTATACCGAACGATACATGCGCACTCCGCAGGAAAATCCTTCGGGTTACGACGACAACTCTCCGATCAACTTCACTGACATGATCAGGGGTAAGTACCTCCTCATCCACGGAACGGGTGATGATAATGTACACTTCCAGAACTCCACACAAATGATCACAGCGCTAGTGAAGAGCAACGTGGATTTTGAAAGCGCATACTATCCCAACAAGCACCACGGTATCTCCGGCGGAGCCGACAACACTTCATTCCACCTCTGGAGTAAAATGACCAACTGGATCATGGAAAATTTGGGTAATGAGAATACGTTGAAGATGGAGGATGGTGGGCAGCAGAAAGCGTTTTAAGGTATAGTTAACCGTTGACTGTTGACCGTTGACTGTTTTAGACTACGTCAAGAGATTTTGACAACTATGCTTCACGGTCAACGGCAAACTGTCTACTGTTAACTAAAAAAAGAACCTCCCGAAAAATCGGGAGGGCCCTAATCAAAAACCATTAACCATTAAACCTTATCCTATGAAAATTCATGAGCAATATCGTTAATAAAGACTTAATTAAAAATATTTTTTCCTGTTTTTTTTAGTCCATTGATGGATTTTCCGCTTTTTCCCGAATTTTCAATGTCGAAACAATGAATTTCCGGGAAATCAGAGTTCCACAAACGTTTGCAATAAAAGTTAGCACCTTATTCTGTGAAGAATAGATTGTAAAAATGAGTAAGATATTAGTTGCCATAACCGGAGCCAGCGGGTCGATTTACGCAAAAGTGTTGCTCGACAGGCTGCAACAAATCAAGAGCCAGTGGAATGAACTCTCAATTGTGATGAGTAAAAACGCGAAACAGGTTTGGAGAACAGAACTGGACAATGAAGATTACTCATCCTATTCTGCCAGGTATTTCGAACCGGATGACTTCCTCGCTCCCTTTGCTTCCGGTTCGGGTAAATATGACAAAATGGTGATAATTCCCTGCTCAATGGGAACACTCGGAAGAATCGCTTCCGGGATATCAAACGACCTCGTTGCACGCGCTGCTGATGTAATTCTTAAAGAGAAAAGAAAGCTCGTCTGCGTAGTGAGAGAAACACCATACAACCTCATCCACATCCGTAACATGGAAGCGGTGACATTAGCGGGTGGAATCATTTGTCCCGCCACACCTTCCTTCTACAGCAAACCCAAAACCCTCGAAGAAGTCGCGGCCACCGTCACAGACAGGGTGCTTGACCTTTGCGGATTCGAGATTAACAGTTTTCGTTGGGGAAAATAACTGAGGTCACCAGCGAGCCGGCAACCCCGTGAAAACACTACCTGTCGGCAGTAAGTTTTGATAGCACCCAATTATCTGGAGAAGGGTTGATAATTTACCGAGAACAAAACTCCTGCGCTGTTCAACTTCACATTGCCGAATCCCACACCCTTCAACGGAATTTTAAAATAAGGCTCGGCTGAAATGGAGAATCGTTTTCCAAACTTATGTGTGTATCCGGCGGAAAGTGAAAGCACAGAGAAGAAGTGCTTGTTTTCATTGTTCACCACCCAAGGATAATGATGTTCATCATCGCTTCCCGGATACTTGTACACGTAATCGTAGTCTTCCTTCTTCATAATGTATGATGAAATGCCAGTGCCTACAAACAAGTCACGCTTCGAATTCGTGAGTACATTGTAAGAAAGATTCAAGGGAATCTCGTACACCTTGCAGTCCGCATCAATTCGGTACAGATAATCAGGATTTGGCAGCGGCATCGCAGGCTTGTAATCGGCGGGCTTCGCCTCGTAAACCTTCCTTCCGGAATAGAATCCGGTGCGGATAGTAAATCGCTCGCGGAAAGTGTATCCCAAGCCGATACCGCCAGTCAGCATCACCTTACCTGACTTTCCCATTCCCACCATGCTGAAATCAGGCCCTGCAGAAACAGAAACAAAGAACGCGTTCTTCCTGCTTGTGGAATTGTTAGCAGGTTTTTGCATAACAGAATCCTTCACTGCCTGATCCAATGCATCTTCTTCTGCATTCTTCTTTTCGTCCGCTGCTGCAATCTCATCTTCTGAATCCTTACCAGCAAGCTCCTCAACCTTCTCTTCCTTTGGATCCGTATTATTTTCAATCACTGCCTTTTCTTCTTCATTTCGCTTCGCGATGATTTCTTCCTGCTTGTTCACAACCTGATCTTTCTTCACCTCTTTCTTTTGTTCCTTCAACTTCTCACCTTGCTTCATGATTCTCTCATCATTCTTCTGCATCACCTCATCCTGCCGCTTTACAATCGGTGCAGAAGCCTTTTTATTCGCTACAGGTTGCTGCTTCTTTTTCGAAAGCTCCGGTTGATTCCTTACTAAGCTCTTTTCATTTTTGTCAAAATACTGTTTAGTGTCAACGTTTTTATTGCTTTTGATATTCTTATTCGGCTCTTGCTTTACTTCATCCTTTGCTGTTTGCAAATTATTCTCTCTTGCCTCAATGCCGGTTATTACCGGATCAGCAGTAACAGCGCCTTCATAGGGCTTATCACCACCTGAAACTTTTTGATCGCTCGCATCTGGAAATGTTGTTGATCTTCCTACACTGCCCTGCAAATCCCGCTGTGATGCATCAACCTTACTTCCGGAAGCTGTAGTTGGATTATTGATTTGTTGCTCCAGGGATTGATTCTTGGTGATGGAACTCCTCTTTTCCCACGGACGATCAATGGCCATCCAGGTAATGCCTGCTGCAACAATGAAGAAAAGGAAGAAGATCAGGAATCTCCTCCGGCGCTTTTCCTTCACAGGCATGTGCTCATCGAGCAATGACTTCATCTTCGCCCATGCGTTCTCATCATAACTTGGATGATGGTTTTCCGCAGCCTCAACTATTCTCTTATCAAAGTTTTCAGATTGCATTCTTTGTCTCTTCAATTTGGTGGTATCGGAATAATATCTTTTGCAACTGCCTCCTCGCCTTCGAGAGATTCGACTTGGAAGTACCCGTGGAAATGCCAAGCTGGTTCGCGATCTCTTCGTGGCTGAGCCCGTCGATTACAAAAAGGTTGAAGACCGTCCTGTAACCAGGAGACAACTCCTGCACCGAGCGTATGATCTCCTCGTGCGAGAGTTTATCAATCACATCATCATTCGGACTCGCCACCTGGAAAACCACGTTGTCGAGCTCCGTCAGTACTTTATGCTTTTGATTTTTCCGGAAATGATCAATGGCCGTGTACACCATTATTTTTCGCAGCCAGCCCTTAAACGAGCTCACTACATCGGAGTAGGCTGGATGGTAGTGATGGATCTCCTTGAAGATTTTCAGGAATCCGTCATTCAATATCTCAACGGCATCCTCCTGATTGCTGGTATATCGGTCGCAGATAGCCATGGCATAACCATAGAAAGAGTTGTAAATAACCTTCTGACTCTCCCGCTTATTAAGGGCACATGCCTTAACATGGTAGGTTAATTCTTCTGCAGACAGCAATGTGGATAGTGTTTCGCTAAAAAATCGGGATACCGCCCTAAATGGTTGCCTTACAGTACAATTTAAACTAATTTTCGGTAAGCTCACACACGCATTCTGGCAGTCACCTAGACATGGATAAGGTAAAACCATAACCGACAATTAGTTGACCCCGAAAAGCTACAAATTCACGAAAAGCTGATATATTTTCGGACGAAGCCACCAGATTTGAAATGACACCCTCCGTTTCACCCAATTCCTGGCCCGCTGACGGGCATTCACCGCTTACGGAATTCTTCCGGAGCATCCACCCTCTAGATCCCGCGATCCTGAGTTATGTGGACAAACATTCCTTTCCCGTTTTTGTAAGAAAGGGCAATTACCTGATGCAACCCGGTTCCGAGAAGCAGAACCTCTACCTCCTGTTAAAAGGAGTAGTGCGAGGATACCTGCTCGATCAACAAAAGGAGATCACGACATGGATCAATGATGAATTTGAAATAGTTGGTTCAATTCGCAGCCTGGGACTGGATAAACCCAGTGAAGAATTCATTGAAGCCATCGAAGATTCATGGTTGGTTGGTATTCCCTATTCAACCATCGAATTCCTTTATGAGAAATATCCCGAGACAAACATCATCGGAAGGAAAGTATTGGAGGAGAGCTATCGTGATGCCGAAGAACGTGCTTTCATCAGCCGCATTCCCAGCGCAGAATTGAAGTACAAGCGCTTTCTCGAGACGAAAGGCGATCTCATCAACCGCATTCCACTAAAATTCATTGCCTCTTACCTCGGCATGACTCTCGAAACTCTTAGCAGAATCAGGAGCAGGATGCGCTAATTGCAATTTCGATTTCTTTTCATTCTCCGGAATTTTGACAATTGGCAAAAAGCATCCCTGTGTTCGTAAATACACCGGTCTAATCTTGTAATTGAGGTGAAATTGGTCAACATTTGTCGTACCACAATCCGACGCTATGACACCCGAACTGCTTGCCGAGAAAGAACGGCTCCGCCTTGTAGAGTTGTTTTCACACGACATCCTCGACACCGAAGAAGAAAAGCCCTTCAACGATCTCACGGAACTCGCCTCACTGATTTGCAATTGCCCCATGGCCGGTATAAGCTTCATCGACGAACGCCGTCAATGGTTCAAGGCAAGAAAGAACATCGACCTCACACAATCTCCAAGGAATGCTTCGTTCTGCACACACACGGTTTTGCTTGATGATTTCATGCAGGTGAGGAATGCGTCCGAAGATTCGAGGTTCGAATTCAATCCCGTGATCGTGAATTCGGAGGTAGTGCTATTCTACGCAGGTGTACCGGTTCACAGTGCATCCGGTCAATGCCTCGGTACGGTGTTCGTGATGGACACCGAGCCAGGTAAAAATCTTACTCAATCACAAGCCGAATCTCTCAAACTCATTTCAAGACAAATTACACATTTGCTTGAATTGAAGTTGAGGAAGAAGATGATCCTGCGTCAGGCAAGAACCCTCGTGGAAGTGGAGAAGGATATCGCCCGACTCGCAAAGACCGAGCAGGAAAGCGAACGCAAATTCATAGCGCACCAGTTGCACGAAAACTTCGCGCAGACTCTCGCCGCCATCAAACTCCTCATCGAGTTCGCGGAGAAATCACGCGAGTCAGGAGGACCATTCATCCAAAAAAGCAAGGACAATCTTGTGCAGATGATCAACGACCTCAGGAACCTGAGCAATTCAATGGTTTCACCCATGATCAGTCATGAATGGAAACCGAATGCAGAAGTTGAATCAGATGAGGCGCATACCGTAATAACCTACGGTTGTGAAGATGGCACAGCGGGCTATAACACCAATTGAGCACCAGATGATCAACATTCTCAGCGGCACTTTGAATCCAATTCCCACTGCGATGCTAATCGGTGCGCCAACCGTCATTGTTCCCAACACCCCCAGTCCGATAATTCCATATCGATTCCAAATCTTGTAGACAATACCGTTGCGTGGCTTCTCGGCTTGTGTCTTTTGCTTCTTTAACCTCATAAAAAATTCCCTGATCTTTCCACCAAGAAAGGCAGTGACAAACACTCCGGCGATTCCTCCGAAAATGGTTGACGCGAGAACTGCGATGTATGGAAGTTCAAATGCAAAGGCCGCAGGTATGGCGGCATAGACTTCAAAACTGGCGAGGGCTGCGACGGTGATAATCTTCAAAAACATTTTCAACAGGGATGAGACTGCAAGCAAATATAGATTTGCCGCTGTTCTAAAAATACCTTTCGCTTGTTCCTACACGTTAATTATTTTGCAATAAAATTTTTCCATGGCAACAACTAAGGCTACAACCGTAAAAGAATATCTGGAAAACCTTCCTGAAGACCGCCAATCAGCAATCATGGAATTGCGAAAGGCCGTGCTGAAGAATTTGCCAAAAGGATTTGAGGAAGTAATGTCGTACGGTATGATTGGCTATGTAGTTCCTCATTCAATCTATCCCTCCGGGTACCATTGCGATCCTAAGTTGCCACTTCCTTTTGCGAACATCGCTTCACAGAAAAATCATTTCGCGGTTTATCACATGGGATTGTATGCTGATCCTAAACTGATGAAGTGGTTTACTACAGAATATCCAAAGCACACAAAGGCCAGGCTCGACATGGGCAAAAGCTGCATTCGTTTCAAGAAGAAAGAAGACATTCCCTTTAAATTGATAGGTGAATTATTCGGCAAGATCACCGTGCAGGATTACATCAAACAGGTAGAGACAAACCTGAAAAAGTAAACTAACAGCTCTCCATCGTTCCAGCTTTTTCACTGCCAAAATGGAAATAGTTTGATATTAATCAAATTATTACTATCTTGATTTAATAAATCTAACCCTAACCAAAATCAACCAATGTCCATGAGTTCCACCATCTTCCGGAGGCTGGCCTTGCTTACGCCTGCCTTTTTTCTATTCACGATTTCAAGTTTTTCCCAGGGGCTGTTTCCCGTTAGCTTCGACAACAAAGTTCAAAATTCTGACCTCATTGTGGAGGGAAGGGTGACGAACCAACACAGCTTTTGGGATCCTCAACACAGGCTGATCTACACCAGCAACACGGTGGAGGTTTACAAAATTTTCAAAGGTTCCCTCACTGGCTCAACTATTGAAGTGCTGACCGTTGGTGGCAGCGTGGGCCTGGATCACCTTGAAGTGAGCGAACTCCTCAGTCTCGCGAAAGGAGATGAGGGTGTATTCTTCTGTCATCCGAACAATATGCAATTGCGTTCACCCGCGACGAACACTGTAATGATGGATGTGTGGTCCAGTGCACAGGGATTTTACAAATATGATTTTGCATACAACGCTGCAGCCGCTCCTTTTGAAAAATATGAAGGTATCGAAGCAAGATTCTACCCCGAGATTGAAAGCAGAACTGGAAGATCTTTTGAAAATAAGAAACCTTCTTTCACTGCAAAGCCGAGAGCTACCCAAAACAGACTTTTCGCGCCGACAGGGATAAGCTTCTCTCCGGCTGTTGTAAATGCCGGTGCAATCCTTGACCCGGCAACCAACCTGCTCACCATCACAGGTACGGGTTTTGGCAATCCGTCAAGCTCTGCGGCAATATTCTTCGACGATGCGAATGACGGTTCCGGTGCCGGCTTCTGGGGCGTTGCTTACAACGACCCGCTTGTGGTTTCATGGACTGACACCGAGATCCAGGTGCGTGTCCCCTCAAGAGCGGGCACTGGTTTGATCGCAGTGAGAGATGAGTTTGGTGATATGACTTATTCCACTGACGTACTTCAGGTGAATTATTCGATACTGACTTCAACATTTTCTTCCGGTGGCACATTCACCAAGGAAAGAAACCAGATGAACACGAATGGTAGCGGAGGGTATTCCGTAAGATACAGTACTAATACTGCGAATAATGGTACTGATTTCAATGCAGCCACAGCCGAGAAGGAAGCGTTTCAGCGTGCGCTGAACACATGGAGAGAGGTTACAGGATGGAATGTGGTCGAAGGCGGAACTACAACTGCTCAAACACCTGCCGCCGATGGTATTAATGTCATCACATTCGACAACACAGCAACAGGCTCTGTATTGATTCCAGCGGGAGTACTTGGCGTATGTTATTCCTGGAGTTCAGCCTGTCTTCCTTTAGCATCGAATGCCGCCCAGCTTATTGACTTCGATGTGGTGTTGCGAAGCAATATATCAGCGGGCAGTGCCAACTTTACCGTTGGACCATGTCCGCCCGCGAGTACAAGTTTCTCTGACCTCGACCTTGAGACCGTGATACTGCACGAACTTGGTCACGCGATTGGTTTGGGTCATATCAACGCAAACCTGCAAGGATCTTTCCTTCCCAACATCAATCCTGGCATGCTGATGAACTTTGCTCTTGTGAATGGAGTGAGGCGCAGTTCGCCGGATTTCTCAGCGTTATCAGGTGCAATGTACTCCATCACACCACAAGGGAATACTTATGGCGTTTGCGGACTGTTCAGCGCTGAGATGTCACCTTCGACGCCAACCATCGAGCCAATGGATGAGTGTCCAACATTTCCTGTCACTCCCCTTCCTCCGGGTACCGTCCTGGATTTTGATCTTTCAATCGCAACAAGCAATGTCAACACCGACCCTCAATACACCGGCATGCGGTGCGACGGTAGCGGAACGGGAATTACCAACACCGCATACTATGCTTTCCTCACGCCGGTGGGTTTCTCAGACGATATCAACCTGACAGTATTGGGATATACAACCGATCCTGGAAGCCTTGCCGCTTGCCCCCCCAACGGAAGCTATTCGACTTCGGGTGTGGAACTCGCGATTTACCAGGTTAATTCATGTCCCGCCGGACAGGCATTTCCTGCTCCAATCGCTTGCAGAACATTCAACGGAAATGGCTCTCTGGCTCCGATCACCGGTATTTCAGCCAACACGAATTACCTGATAGTGGTGGATGGAATCGAAAACACGAAAGCATCATTCTCACTTTCCTTCGCCGGAACCACGCTGCCGGTGGAACTTATCTCTTTCACGGGAGAAGCAAAAGGATCGACCTCATTACTCAAGTGGCAGACTTCATCCGAACAAAACAATGATTACTTCGACGTGGAGACCAGTAAGGATGGAACAAATTTCTACAACATCGGAAAAGTTGATGGCGCAGGAAACTCAACAACCTCTCGCTCCTATTCCTTCACCGATCACGTACCAACTACCGGATTGAATTATTACAGGCTGAAGCAAGTTGACATTGACGGAAGATTCAAATACAGCAAGGTCGTGGCTGTGAATTTTGAAAAAGGAGGAAAAGGAATCGCGTTGTATCCAAATCCGGTGAGAAATGAGCTTACAATCGATATTGCGAAGCCGACTGGCAGCATGATCGTTTCGATCTACTCCGTCGACGGAAAGCTTGTAAAGAGAGTAAATGCCGGCGCTGTTGAGAGAAGTACAACGATTCGCATCGATAACCTGATTCCGGGTACGTACGTGATGGATGTGCGTTGTGATGAGCTGTCGGAGAGGATGAAGGTGGTGAAGTTGTAGGTAACTAATTAACTAATTAGCTAATTAGCTAATTAGTTAATTAATTGATCAAGCCACTCGTCCCATTCGTCAAGACCCGAAAAATATCCCCGCTGGTTATGGCTTACTTGCCAATGAAAACGGATGCCCGGCATCCTCTCATTAACCAAAAAGTTTTTCTTATGCGACTCAGATTCTTAAGCTTTGTTACAGCCATCCTGGCCTTAACGGTACTCCCCTCCTTCACTACCACTTTCGGAGGCGATAGCTACGAAATCTACATTGGCGGAAAAAGAATTGTGCAACACAACGTTCATAATTCCAGCCGCGTACCTATCGTGGCGCTCAGTAAGGAAGATTCGGGACAACAACTCTCCGTCACCTACAGCCATTGCGGAGAAATTGGCACCAGGCGATCCATCACCATCAGCACAGAAAGCGGAGCAGAGAAGAAATGGAGTTTCAACGACGGCAGCAATGCCGCCAGCATGGTTTCCTCAGGAAGAAAAATGAGCATCTCCGTCAGCGATCTTCTCGCGATGAAGAAGAAGGCCGGTAACGGAAACCTCGAGCTTCGCTACTTCTCGAAAGAAATTCCGAAGGGGAAACTACTCGCGTATATCAAATGAAATCAATTAAGAATGCACCTCCGGGTGCATTTTTTTGATTTGTTTTGGCTGCAAAGACTGATAGAATTCTCCAAAGGCTGAGTAAGGCAGGAAATTTGCTGGAACAAGCGCAAATACCCTGACATGAAAATTATCCTTCTCAGCATTATTCTCGCTGCTACAATGCATGCAGGTGCACAATTGAAGACCACAACAAAATGCGCAACTATCGTCGTTGATCTTCTCGATGGAAAAGTGAATGGCGCAGCACCCAAATACACTCCATCGCAGATTAAAGGTCTCCTCCCCTGCTTCACGAGTGAAGAACCGGAGAATGAAGAATCCAAATGCGGTGGCGGAGTTTTCTACAAAGACAACGACATCTACTTCTACACTGGAAGGGACTACATCGAGATCCGCGAAAAGTTCAAAGGCAAACTCACCATCCCGGTAATGGGCGCCGCGAGGAACAGTCTCTTTCAATGGCTTGGCAATCCCAAATTGAAAGACACCAATTTCGATGTCTATACAACTTCTTACGGAATGATGATAGTTTATTTCAACAAGGCAAACAAGGTGAACAAGATTCAGTTCACTACAAAGTCAATGGAAGAAATACAACTTTGCCAATAACGTACTCAACAAAATGTAGATTTCACGTTAAAACGCGGAGAAACATTGGGCATAATCGGCAGAACAGGATCAGGAAAAACCACTTTACTTCAAATGATTGTGCGCCAGCTTGACCCAACATCCGGAGAAGTACATTACAACTCA
>CBINHQ010000013.1:0-15691 GCA_966250475.1 uncultured Chitinophagaceae bacterium | reverse complement strand
TTTGGCCTTGCACTATCGCTCTTTCTGGTATTGCAGTACGGATTGTTTGGCGCTCTACTCAATTGCGTGGCCTCCCAGTCGGTGATTATCATTGTAACACTACTCTACGTTTACAAAGAACCATGGTTCAAGACTCTCTTCGCGAGGATGAGGCCCGACTGGAAGGTGATCAAGCGACTCGGCGGCTTCTCGCTAATGGCGCTCACATCTGCGATCGTGGTGCCACTATCACAAATCACTATTCGTTCCTACATCGTGAAGCATCTCTCCATTCACGATGCGGGAATTTGGGAAGGGATCAACAGGTTCTCGGCGATGTTTCTGCTTGTGATTACTTCCAGTCTCAGCATCTATTACCTGCCCAGGCTTTCCGAGATCCGCGACAGTCAAACCCTGAGGCATGAGATCATCAAGGCAATGAAGATCATTCTGCCAACTCTGTTGGTGGCCTGCCTGGCCATTTACATCACAAGGGATATTATCATCTGGTTGATCTTTTCTCCCGAGTTTGTGCCGATGCGAGACTTGTTTGCCTTTCAGTTGATCGGTAACTTTTTTAAGATTGCATCGTTTCTTCTGGCCTTCCTGTTGCTCGCCAGGGGAATGACGAGGATGTATATCATAACTGAGCTGTTGTTTGGGGCATCACTGGTTTATTTTTCTGAGCTGTTCATCTCCAAGTTTGATTTGTCTGGGGCGGTAATGGGGTATGCTCTGAATTATTTTGTTTATTTCCTGCTGCTGTTATATGTCTTTAGAAAATTATTGTTTCCTTCAATTAAAGGACGATGAGAGTTTGTTTTCTTTTTGAATTCAAGAACATTGTTGGAGGAGTGACCAGTCTCTTGATTACCGTTATTCGTGAATTAAGAAAGAGGAATATTGAGGTCGTACTTTTCAATTTTAAGGATGGAATTATTAGTAAGGAATTAAGTAAAGAAGGCGTCACCTTAACTATAATTGATTTAGAAGAAAACCGTCATGCTGACCTAGGTACCCACGTACGCTCTACCGACTTGTTCGTTATTTTCAGTTTCAAGGAAGTTTTTCGACATTTCTTCGACGCCAATCCGAGGTTGCTCTATTATAATATAAATGCGTTTCTGGCGGAGATAGGCAAATATAAATTCGGCATTCATCCTAAAAAATACTCCAGACGATTATTGCAAGAGCTGATCGAGAAGAATAGTCTGGTCCTGATGGATGATACCGGGATTTTAAATGTCTCGGATAAGTTAGGAATGAGTCTCAGAAACCCCCAATTCCTTCCTATTCCAATTTCAGCCCCATCATCAAACGGTTATATTGAAAACAAAGAAAGGAAAGCACGCCTTCGGTTAACCTACATAGGAAGAGCTGTAGATTGGAAAATCTATCCGCTAAAGAAGTTGCTTCAGGACGTAAGTGCTATTCAAACAACTGAGTTGTCTGTTCATTTTACGATTGTGGTTGATAGTATTGACAATCTTAAAAAGATTGTTGATCCTTTGGAGTACGCAACTGATAGATTAAAAGTAGATCTTCTTGAAAGTATTCCACCATCAGAGATTAATGAGTTGTTGCGAACGAGATCGGATATCAGCTTTGGAATGGGGACTGCAGCATTGGATAGTGCAAAACTTGGAATTCCAACTATATTAATGGATTTTGGTCATAGCGATTTTCCTGAGAATTATATGTATTCCTGGCTATACAATACTAAATCCTTTAATCTTGGAAAGGACATCACAGAAAAATATGAACAGCCAGAAGGTGCAATGAGCATGAAGGAACTTCTTAGCAATTCGATTACGGAGGAAGATTACTTATATAAGCAATCAGAGTTGTGCTTTAATTACGTTTCCACGAATCATTCTGTAACAAAGATGGTGGATTCATTATTAGATTATTTGGCGAAGGCTGAATTTAGATTCAGAGATGCTAAACCCTATGTTCTTTACTATAGCAGACTGCATTCTTTGCTAAGGACTATTTCGGGAAAGAATTAATTGCCTGCACAAATTGAATGTTGGTAGGGAAGGAAGTACGTTCTATTATGACAACTGAAGATTACAGTAACAACAAAATACTTCACATCATCGACTCCCTCGAAGTAGGAGGCGCTGAGCGGTTGCTGGTTGATACTGTGAATGGCTTGGAGGAATTCGATCATCATGTAATTTCACTATCTGACAAGGCATCACTTCGTACTTCTCTAAAAGGCAATGTCAAATTTTCCTCGCTGGGATTCAAATCCAAATTGGATACTCTTCGCTGTGCAAGGGAGATCAGGAGATACATACGGGAGAATAAAATTTCGGTAGTGCATTCGCATCTTGTCATGGGTAACATACTCGCAAGATTAGGAACCCCGCGAAACGTTCCTGTTTTTAATACTCTTCATACACTGGCGGGCGCAAGGTTTTTTTCTCCCAGAGGCGGTTGGAGAAAATGGCTTGAAAGATTCAGCTACCGAAAGCGCCACCATTTAATCGCCGTTTCAAATGAAGTGCTGAGTGATTACCGCGCATCCATCGGCATAAAAGGGAAGACCACAGTGCTCTACAATTTTGTAGAGGACAAGTTCTTCGTAGACCAATCCAAGAGTTTCGTTGCAGGCGGTGATCTCAAAGCAGTAGCCGTTGGCACCTTGAAGGAAGCGAAGAATTTCCGATTCCTGATCGAGGCTTTTCGTCATCTGCCTCCGGAAATTTCCCTCGAGATTTTTGGCGATGGCCCACTTCGCACAGAATTGCAGGCATTGATTGATCAATTAAATGTTAATGTGAAGCTGCGTGGTTCGCATCCTGCCGTAGAGACAATTCTTCGCAATTATGATTTGTTCCTGATGAGTTCGCTTTACGAGGGTCACCCGATTGCGCTCGTTGAGGCGATGGCATGCGGGCTTCCGGCCGTGGTTACTGATATCCCAGTGTTGCGGGAAGCCACTGGTAATCATGGGTTGTTTTACACCCCTGGCAATCATGGAGAGTTCGCGAGGATGATGAAGGACATTGCCAGCGGCAGCATCGACATAAATCCATATGCAGCACACAATCTGGAGTATGCGAACAAAATCGGCCGAAAGTCTCAGTACCTTTCCACTTTAAAGCGGCTTTACCTTGATGCGCTGGCCGATTCCGGCACGAAATTGCCTTAGGAATGTGCATCAAAATTTTATTTTGAAAATGAAATCCCGTCTCCCAAGCATACCGTTTCTTTCCCAACTTTTCTTTCTTGCCTTTTTGTTGCTTCCATTTGCAAGTCTTGCTCAGTTTGGTTCCAGGATCTACATTCCATCAAATGTTCCAACTGAGGTTGAAGAAGCAGTTGCAGACATGAAACACTGGCTTGAACGCGCCGGTCATGAGAAACTGACTATTCAGAAAGGAGGGAACATGAAGGCGAAAGGAATTCTCATTCTCTCCACTGAGGATAAGGATGCCGACATTCCCGGACCGATCCGGGATTCAGTGAATAAGGATGGTCAGTCGTTTCATTTATGTATGAAGAAGTCGTGTGACGTGGTGATCACCGGCTCTGGTGCAAACTCGATCATTAATGGAATTTACACTTTCCTGCATGAACTCGGATTCCGTTGGTTTATGCCGGGCGATGCATGGACTATCATTCCAAATCTCAATGATGATATCGAAATAAGTAAGGTGTACACTCCCGATTTCCGCAACAGGACGTATGCCGGAACGGGTGGCGCGAATGCGATACATGGATTGGATCCGAAGAATACTTTTCGTCAGGACTTCGAAGTATGGAATCGAAGAAACCGGTATTCGATGGATTACATTAGCAAAGGCCACACAGGTCAGGCTTTTTATAATGAGAAGAAGGCTGAGTTGCAGAATCGACCCGATCTCTTCTGTCACAATAAGGTGAGTGTGTATGGTCGCATCGATATCGGTAAACCTGAGGCAGTGAGGATCTATACCGACTGGGCGCTCTCGCAAGTAAAGCCTGGTATGAAATATCCGGTGATTGGTGTTGATCCTGCAGATGGAAGCGGATCGGCTGATGATTGCCTTCCTGCCAACATGCCGCAGATAAAGAATTGGTCAGATAAATATTTCTGGCTAGCTAATAAGGTTGCGCAAGCAATTCCAAAGAATGATGATCGTTCGATTGTTCAACTCTATGCGTATTCAGATCATTCGGCGATACCTGGTTTCAAATTGCATGAGCGTATTCATCCGATACTCATTCCCTATGCTTACCAGCGAATATCGACGCCGGCAAAGTTCATCAAGGACTGGAGCGAATATCTCGATGCGAGACCGATTGGCATATATGATTACTGGAATCTTGTTGTCTGGAGTCATGGACTTCCCAACTTCAACATGTTCACCATTCCCGAGAAACTGAGGCTTTGGAAGAAATTTAATACGACTACTGTCCACATTGAAGCAAACTATGGGAAGGGAACAACAGGTCCTATGTTCTGGCTTGCATCGCAATTGATGTGGGATACTTCGCTGGATCTCGAAGAGCTCTACACTGAGTTTCTGGAGAAATGTTTTGGCCCCGCCGCTCCGGATATGCGAAGGATGTATGACCGTTGGAATAAGCGCTTTCAGGGTGCGACAGAGGTTGATCTTAGTCTGCGCGACATCACCGCTGCTTCGCAGAAGACAAGAGATCAAAAGATACAGGAGCGATTACTCGAGCTGAAGGCCTTCGTGCATTACATGCGATTGTATTACGAATACCAGCAGAATCAGACTGTGGCTAATTACAATGCGCTTGTTAATTACATGTATCAGATCCATCCGCTAAGAATGGTGCAAACATGGGGGCTCATCGCATATTACATAAAGAAGCCAAAGGGTGTTGATAATAAAGTCTTGCTACCTCCGGTAACCATCACCGCGCCTAAGAATCTTCTGTCATTTGTAGAGACAAATTACCGTTCCGACGTTGCGGCTTATAACAAGAGCTACGGCATGTCTTCTATGGAGTTCGACATAACGAAGGCGGTTGCAATTTCTTCAGCGCCTACGGCAAGCCCGCAGTTCCTGAATGCGAGAAATGAATACCAGTTTTACTGGAAGGGTGGAGAGTTGAGCCTGAAGGCGGGAAGCACGAATGGGTCAGTCCTCGAGATCATTGATGAGGAAGGACAGAATGTGTTCGACAAGAAGATACCTGCTTCCGCGAAAGGATACACTGATGTGAAAGTAAAACTCCCGAGAGGAAAATATGGAATGTTGTTTGGCGATCTCGGCGGTTTCGGAAGACTGCAGTTGCCGGATGAAGTAGTGTTTGTTTCTGTTGGTGTGCCTGCGTATGATAATGCAGGTTATCCTTTACAATATATTTACGTTCCGAGTGATGCTACGGAAATTGTGTATGAGGATCGCCTTGGGCCTGGCATCAACAGACGCGGGTTTTGGATTGATCCGGATGGTAAGCGCGTAGATGCGCAGAAGGTTCGCGGCTTCGTGTATCGCGTTCCTGTACCTGAGCGCCACCGTGGAAAGATATGGACGCTCGACATTGGTCACCGCCAATTCACCGCATTGAACATTCCCAACCATTTCTCACTAAGGAAGTTTGAATACAAGGAGGATTAATTGCAAAAGAAGGTTCTTTACATTTCATATGATGGCATGACCGATCCGCTCGGGCAATCGCAGGTTCTGCCATATCTCGCTGGGCTCTCTAAGGAAGGTTATCGATTCACCATTCTTAGTTTTGAGAAGAAGGACAGGTATGCGAGAAATAAGGAACTAATTGAGGGGTTGTGTAAAAGCGCGGGCATAAGCTGGGTTCCTTTAAGCTTCACTTCGAAGCCTCCAATGCTTTCCAAGTTTTATGATACGATACGAATGCGGCAAAAAGCATTTCAACTCCAACGCAAGGAGAGATTCGACATGGTGCATTGCAGAAGCTACATCGCTGCAGACATTGGCTTGCGATTAAAGCGTGCGTTTGGAGTGAAATTCTTCTTCGATATGCGCGGGTTTTGGGCAGATGAAAAGCGAGATGGCGGGGCATGGAAGGATAATCATCCTGTCTTCAAAAGAGTTTATAAGTATTACAAACAGAAAGAAAAGGAATACCTGCGCGAGGCAGATCACATCATCTCATTAACTGAAGCGGGAAGAAACGAAATGCGTAACTGGGAGGCATATTCAGAGAAGGTACCGATATCGGTAATTCCATGTTGCGCAGACATGCAGCATTTTGCGTTGCGATCCTCTTCCGAAAAATCCGAAGGCCGCAAGGCGCTGGGCATTCCGGAGGATCGAATGGTGGTGAGTTATCTTGGCTCAGTAGGAGCGTGGTACATGCTCGATGAGATGCTTGAGTTTTTCGTGGCATTGAAGGCGAAGTATGCGAACGCCTTGTTTCTCTTCATCAGTCATTCCGATCCGAATTATATCAGGCAGAGGGCCGGGCAACACGGCATCTCACCGGATGATCTGGTCATCACAGAAGCGCAGCGTAATGAAGTGCCAATATATATGAAGGCATCCGACTTCACACTTTTCTTCATTAGACCGGTATATTCGAAGCTATCGAGTTCTCCTACAAAACTTGGGGAAGTGCTTTCGATGGGAATACCTGTGATTGCAAATTCAGGAGTGGGAGATGTGGCAGAAATAATTCTTGAGACGAAAAGCGGAGTGGTGATTTCGGAATTCAATAAGGAAGCGTATGTGAATGCCATCTCACAAATTCCCGATTTGCTCAATCTCGATCCGGCATCAATACGCGAGAAGGCGGCAAAGTATTTCGATTTGAATTCAGGCATTGAGATGTACAGGCGTGCATATGCGAAGGTTTTTGAAAATCCAGGCAGTTAGTTTATGAAAAGGAAGAAAGTCTTAATCCTCTGTCCATATCCCGAAGATGTCGCACCGAGTCAGCGGCTTAAGTTTGAACAATATTATGATGCATTCAGGCAGGCCGGTTATGATCTTACCATCAGTCCGTTCATCAGCCATGCATTTTGGAAGATAATTTATAGGAAAGGGCATCTCCTGCAAAAGACGTGGTACACGATACTCGGTTACTTTAGGAGGTTGCGTGATCTATTTCGTCTGGGCAGTCACGACATTGTGTACGTGCACCTATGGGTCACTCCACTTGGTCCTCCCATTTTCGAGAGACTCGTGTGTTCTTTATCGAAGAAAGTGATTTTTGATATCGATGATCTTGTTTACCTGAAAGACATTCAAAGCAGGGCTACGCCGCTTATCAGCAGATTGAAAGGTGCGGACAAGCCCATCTACCTGATGAAGAAGTCTGACCATGTGATCACCTGCACGCCATACCTTGATGAGTTTGTAAGAAAGCTCAACGATCATACTACGGATATTTCTTCCACGGTAGATACGGATGCGTACAAAGCAAGGCAGGATTATTCCGTTCGTGGCGAAAAACTGGTGTTGGGGTGGAGTGGAAGTCATAGTACATCGAAGTACCTGCATTTGCTAGACGAGGTTTTTCATAAACTGAATCAGAAAATCGATTTTAAATTGGTTGTGATCGGCGATGCATCGTTCAACATTCCCGGAATTGATGTGGAGGCGATCGCGTGGTCGAAGGAGATGGAGTTGCCGACAATCAGCCGGTTCGACATAGGGCTGTATCCATTACCTGAGGAGGAATGGGTTTATGGAAAAAGCGGGTTGAAGGCAATACAATACATGGCAATGGGAATTCCCACCATCGCAACGGCCATTGGTTCCAATTTCAGGGTGATTGCCGACGGAGAATCCGGGTTTCTTGTTAACTCACCGGAAGATTGGGAAAGAAGGATACTCGATCTTGCGAATGATGAGCAGTTACGGTCATCCATTGGAAGAAGCGCACGAACTCGCGTGGAAGAGAAGTTTTCCATAGCTGCCAACAAGGGAACGTATCTCGGTATCTTTGAAGAAGTAGTAAAGAAAAAATAATTATCGCGTTTTGTTTTTCCTGAAGACATCCTTATTCAATCCAATTGATGTGGTAGCCTTTCCACTGGCGCTGCTCATCTTGTTTTTGATTGGAAAGGCAATTACTAGAAAGGAGGGCCCGGAGACACAAAGATATTTCAGGCAGGCCTTCTGGGTACGCGTGGTGATGCTCATTGGTTTCACGGCAGTGATGCAATATTATTATGGCGGGGGCGACAGCTATCGTTATTATATTTCTATTCTCGACATGCGCAAGGGCCTGGCCGATGGAGCGATCAGCTTCTGGGATTTCATAATGGCGGAGAAGTCGGCTCCTTTCAGTCCACTCTATAATTACTTCGCGATTGATGAGCTTGGGGAGAATCATTATTATATGATGTCATCTTCCAACTACGCCGTGCCGAAGTTTGGAACATTTTTCTCCTACCCTTTCTTCAGCAGTTACCTGGCGGTGGGAATGTGCTTTTCATTTTTCGCGCTGTTGGGCTCGCTGCAGATGTACAGAATATTCGTTGCGCATTTTCCAAAGATCAAAGGACAAATCGCGCTGGCTTGTTTCTTCATTCCAACCGTTTGCTTTTGGTCTTCCGGAATTCTGAAGGATTCAATTACATTCGGGGCGCTCGGTTTTCTTTTTTCTTCTGCTTACAATTTATTAGTGAAGAGAAGGAAGATTATCAGCTCACTGGTGATGGCATCAATTTCGTATTATTTACTATACCTGATCAAGCCATACATTATGCTTGCATTTGCTCCGGCCTTGCTTTTGCTGATGTTTACCTTGTGGAGCGAGAAGATTGCCTCCAGGCAGTTGAAGAATTTCATCTTTGGATTGATGGTACTTGTTGGATTGGCAGGAGGATTTGCCCTTTACCAGAACCTTACTTCTGAAGGAGCATTACAACGCTACAACACCGAAGTCATCCTCGATGCGATTGATAAGCAGCGAAGCGTTTACGAAGGTTCGGTAATGCAATCGCGAAGTGGCTCAAACTTCGCATTGGGAACTACGAATCCTGCGCTCATGTTCCCGCTTGGGATCGTTGCGAGCTATTTCCGTCCGTTTCCATGGGAGATTCAGAGCCCCATCATGGTGTTAAACGCACTTGAGTCGCTGCTGTGTCTTGCGCTGGTGTTATATACATTCTTTAAGGTGGGCTTCTTCAAATCGATGCGGATAATTTTCTCGAATCCGTTCACGCTGTTCTCCTTCGTATTCGCAGTGTTGTTTGGAGGAGCAGTGGGTACATCGACGGGAAATTTTGGATCGTTGGTGAGGTATAAAATTCCGGGGATGCCGTTCTTCATCATACTTTTCCTGGTGGTGTTATACATCGCTAAAGTACCTTTGCCTGCCTGGACGAAAAAATTTAAACTCTTGCGAACCAGTTAAAATATGTGTGCCATAGCCGGATCAATAAACCATGCGCTTGACATTCCCCGCCTTACAAAGGAACTCTTCCATCGTGGGCCGGATGATCAGACGACCTGCGCTTCGGGTGTGTTGCAGTTGCATCATCACAGGCTTTCCATTCTCGATATCTCCGGCGGCAAGCAACCGATGGTGCATCGTCACCTCACCATCATCTTCAACGGTGAGATATACAATCATCGCGATGTGAGGAAAAAGCATGGGCTGGAAGGCAAGACGAATTCCGATACAGAAACTATTCTCCTCGCATATGAAAAGATTGGTCCGGCATGCCTGGAAGATTTCGATGGCATGTTTGCATTGGCAATTCATGATGCGGAGAAGAATGAACTCTTTCTTGCACGCGATCGCGCTGGGAAGAAACCGATTTACTATTTTAGCGATGGCAAGAGCTTTGCGTTCTGCAGTGAGTTGAATGCATTACAGGGTCAGCTTTCACTATCGATCAACGAGCAAGCCATTCAGCAATACGTGAGGATGGGATATTTCTACAAATCATCCACTCCATTTCAGACTGTTTTCGAATTGCCTGCTGGAAGCTATGCATATGTTTCCCTGGATAATCCGGCGCCGCGCATCACGAAGTGGTGGAACATCCACAACCATTACCTGACGAAACAAAGCGTAGATTTCTCAACAGCCATGGATGGCGTTGACAGTCGTCTGCACAAGGCCGTCCGCGATCGCGTGGAATCTTCTGACCTTGAAGTTGCTTCCTTTCTCAGTGGAGGTATCGACAGCGGGATTGTTACAGCCATTGCGAAGGAGTACAACCCTTCTCTTAAGACATTCACCGTTTCATTCGATGGAGAATACGATGAGGCTCCGCTTGCGAAACTCGTTGCGGAGAAGTATGGCACCAATCACCATGAGATTCGCATCACCTTCGACAATCTCGTGAATGATGTGGAGAAGATTCTTACGAATTATGGCGAACCATTCTTCGACAGTTCTGCCATTCCAAGTTATTACGTGAGCCAGGCGGCAAAGAAGCACGTGACCGTAATCCTGAATGGAGATGGCGGAGATGAACTCTTTGGCGGGTACAGACGGTACGTTCCGTTTGCCAAGTATGATTTCTTCAATCCGGGTAAACTGGTGAGTGGTTTAGCGCGAATGGCGCACTCGATTCTTCCTGAATCAAACAACAAGAAGAGCAAGTACAACTATTTCCATCGCCTGCTTGCATTCGCAGGCCGCGATGGACTCGATACCTATCTTTCGGCGACCATGGATATATTCGAGGGGTATGAAAAATACCTGGTTGCGGATGAAGGATTGCTCGATCATGTACGCCGTGACTTTGAGGCAATCAACAACTCTGCGCTCACAGGCTTGCAGAAGATTATGAACCTCGACTTCGACAACATTCTCGCGGGTGATTTGCTGGTGAAGATGGACATTGCTACGATGGCACATTCGCTGGAGGGCAGGAGTCCATTATTGTCGAAGGATTTGCTTGAATTCGTGCCGGGATTGCCGGATGGATTCAAGATAAATGGAAGCCAGACCAAGTATCTTCTCCGTAAACTTTCTGAGAAGTACCTGCCGCATGAACTCATTCATCAACCCAAACGCGGGTTTGAGATACCATTGAAGAAGTGGATCGACAACGAACTAAAGGATCTCATTCATTCCTATATATTCGATCCAAATGCATACAGCAGGAATTTTGTGAAGAAGGATTTCATCGCATCTGTGTGGAACAGGAAGACGAGGATGGGTGATGAGAAGCGGGCTAAAATCATCTGGACAATGTTTGCTCTCGACGTTTGGTACAAAAAATCATATCTCGCGCATGCCTAAACTCATTCGCGTAACGACCGTGCCCATGGCCTTTCATGTTTTGCTGAAAGGGCAACTCAGGTACATGAAGGAGGCGGGATTCGATGTGATAATGGTGAGCGCCGATGGCCGTGAGCGCGAAGATGTGTTGAGGTCCGAGGGCTGTCCCCATCATATAATACCCATGACGCGGAGCATCACTCCTTTTGCGGACCTGGTTTCCCTCTGGAGGCTGTACAGGTTCTTTCGCATGGAGAAGCCCGACATCGTTCACTCACATACACCGAAGGCCGGACTACTGGCGATGATCGCCGCGAAGATGGCTGGAGTTAAGTTGCGTATTCACACTGTGGCGGGCCTTCGCTTCATGACATCTACGGGAATTACCCGCAAGGTGCTCACCACGATGGAGCGACTCACAACTGCCGCAGCAACTCACGTTTGGCCTAACAGCAAGTCGTTGTTGAAATATATTACGGAGAACAAGCTTGCAAATCCTTCGAAGCTTGAAGTGATTGGTGAAGGTTCAACGAATGGGATTAACCTCTCGCGGTTTTCCGATTCCGCTCTGGTTCCTGAGAAGATAGAAGAAGCAAAGCGTGCAATGAAGTATGATTCTTCTCTCACATATATCCTTTCAATTGGCAGGATTGTGAGAGATAAAGGAATTGCCGAGCTGGTAAACGTTTTCGAAAGACTGCACGCAAAAGACAATTCCCTTCGTCTTGTGCTTGTGGGTGAGTTTGAGGATCACCTCGATCCGCTTGATCCAGGGACGAGGGAAAAACTTCAAACGCATCCTGCAATCATCATGGCGGGATGGCACGACGAGGTGGAATACTTCCTTCACCTGGCGAACGTGCTGGTGCATGCATCACACAGGGAAGGTTTTCCCAATGTATTGCTCCAGGCTGGCGCGATGAACTGCCCCATCGTTTGTTCTGGAATTCCCGGAAATATCGATATTGTGGACGATGGCGAAACAGGGTTGGTGTTTAAAGTGAAAAATGAGGAAGAATTGTTTCAAAAACTTAAACTTGCCATTCAGGATCCGGGGGAGATGAAGGTGATGGCAGATAGACTGAAACAAAAGATTCAAAAGAATTTCGATACCACACAGGTGAAGCGCTTCCTTGAGGTGAAATACAGGGAGTTGCTAGCCGCTAACAAATGAGTATCAGGCGAACTACATATGAGTGAATTGAGAAAGAACGACACGCGCATTTTATTCATCGGAAAGAAAGACGACCATTATTCGAAGGTGGCCGCCGGTTTCATTGAATTGCATTTCGAGAACCCGCTAATTATATTTTCTAAGCGGACCGAGCCATTTCCAGCCGAGCTTCTTGATTGGGAGGGCGACCTTATCATTTCTTACCTGGCACAATGGATCATTCCGGCGGCGTTGCTTGAGAAGGCAAAGTTTGCAGCCATTAATCTTCATCCCGGTCCGCCAGATTACCCCGGCATCGGTTGTACAAATTTTGCCATATATAATGGAGAGAAGGAATTTGGCATCACTTGTCACCACATGCAGCCGAGGGTTGACAGTGGTGCAATCGTAGCGGTGAGGAGGTTTCCCGTTTTGGAGAATGACACTGTTTATTCTATCACGCAGCGTTGTTATGTGGAGATAATACACCTGTTTTATGAGCTGGTGACAGGATTTTTGAACGGAAAGGGGCTTCCACAAAGCACGGAAACCTGGACGCGCAAGCCGTATACACGCAAGCAGCTTAACGCGCTTTGTGAACTTTCGCCCGAACTTGGGCAGGAGGAAATCGAGCGCAGGGTTAAGGCAACAACCTACGGAAATAAGATCTGGGCTTACTATTTAAAGGATTCAGAGAAAATACCGTATTCTTACGGAGGGTAAATAAGGGTGTTAATACGCTTTCATCTTTCATTGAATTTTGCTTTTTTTACCTCTGTAAAATCCGAATCCAATGAAATCCAAGCTCAAGAAGCCTGTGGCTGTTGTGGGCTATTCAGGCCACTCCTATGTTATTATTGACATTCTCCTAAACGCCGGACGCATTGTTACCGCCTACTGCGACTCCGAGTACAAAGAAAAGAATCCCTATCATCTTAATTATCTTGGAAAGGAATCCGATGCGCTTGATAAGTTGCTCGAGTATGATTTCTTTGTAGGTGTAGGTCATAACGGGATACGCCGGAAAGTGCAGATGATGCTTAGTGAAACGCTGGGCAATCCCATCAATGCCATCCATCCATCCGCTGTAGTATCTGCTTCAGTTGAAATGAATCATGGTATAATGATCTCTGCCCGTGCCACCATCAATCCGCTGGTGACACTTGGTAAGGGAGTGATCTGTAATACCTCTTCCAGCATCGATCATGAATGTGTGATTGATGATTTCGCCCATGTGGGTCCAGGTGCCGTGCTCTGTGGTAATGTAAGAGTGGGAAGCGGCAGCTTTATCGGCGCCAATGCGGTAATCAAACAGGGCATAACCATCGGTAAGAACGTAACTGTTGGTGCGGGCACAGTAGTGATCCGCGATGTGCCGGATGATACCATTGTGGTAGGAAATCCTCAGCGCGTTATCCTGCAGCCAGACGTTCGCAACCTGGTAGCAGCCTAATCGGGGTATATACCTATATTTGCGGCACTATTTAATTAGCTAATTAGCAAATTGGTTAATTAGCTAATTAATAAGCGCCTCCTATTATGAGAGATTATAACCACGAACATTTCGCTAAGCTCATATCTCCCGTTTACTTTTTTCTGCAATTATCCCGGAATGCGTATGCAAGATATTTGAATAATAAAATATTTTTGCACGCGAAATGCATCAGGTATGCCAATGAAAAGGTATGTGAGGTGATTGAACAAAATCCTGCCCTTCTTCCCGATGCATTGTTTGGTGATGCGATTGAATTGCTCAATCACTACCGGATTTGGATGACACAATTCACGGAGCATGAAAAACAGCTTCAGCCTGCATTGGATGACAGCTTCATTTTTCACCATCTTGACAACCAGTCAGCATTTCCCAAAGCTGCCGAGCAGCATTTTTTCGATTATTACAATGAATTAAAAAAGAAAATCTCAAATGACTAAATCAGTCCTGGTAACCGGCGGCGCTGGTTACATCGGTTCGGTACTTGTAAGAATTCTCCTCGATAAAGGTTATAAAGTTGTGGTGCTCGATTCGCTGAAGTTTGGTGGAGATGCATTGTATGATGTATCGCAGCATTCAAATTTTGAATTTGTGAAAGGCGATATCAGAAATGAAGCCGACATCGATAAGGTGTTAGGCAAGGTTGATTCAATTGCGCATCTCGCTGCGATCGTGGGTGATCCTGCCTGTTCGAAATTTTCGGATGAAGCAAATGAAGTGAACTGGACCGGCTCGGTTTCTCTGTTTGAGAAGGCGGAGAAGGCTGGATTGAAGCGCTTCGTTTTCGCATCTACCTGCTCGAACTATGGTAAGATGGCTGATCCGAATTCATACGTTGATGAGAATTCTGAGCTTCGGCCTGTTTCTCTTTATGCGGAACTCAAAGTGAAGTTTGAGAACTATCTTCTCAAGGAAAGAAAGGATGCGAAGATTTGTGCAACTGCGTTGAGATTCTCGACTGTATATGGATTCTCTCCCAGGATCAGGTTTGATCTTACTGTGAATGAATTCACGCGTAATGTATGCCTCACAGGTGAGCAGGAAATCTGGGGGCCACAATTTAACAGGCCGTATTGCCATGTTGATGACCTTGCAAGAGCTGTGGTGATTGCACTCGAAGCGCCAGAAGAAAAGGTAAAGGCTAATGTGTACAATGTGGGTGATACTGCAGAGAATTACAGCAAGCGAATGTTGATGGAAGAGATCCAGAAAATTATTCCGGATGTGAAAGCGAAGTATGTGGACAAGACAGAAGACCCTCGCGATTATCGGGTGAACTGCGATAAGATTAAGAATGAGCTCGGATTCACGATTACCAAGCGCGTTCCCGATGGCATACGTGAAATTTATAAGTTGATGCGCAGCGGCATCATCACAGACCCACATTCACAGAAATTCAGGAACATCTGATGCTAATTAATCATTAAGTCAATATTTAACCACGAAAGACCATGTTATTACTCTCAGGCCCCAACATTGCCGGCAATGAATGGAAGTATGTAAAAGATTGCCTCGACACGGGATGGGTTTCATCGGTAGGAGAGTATGTCACAAAGTTTGAGAACATGGTTGCTGAGTTCGCTGGTACGAAGTATGGTGTGGCCACGAGCAATGGAACTACCGCACTGCACATTTCGCTAATGCTGGCGGGGGTAAAGAATAATGATTATGTGATTGCTCCAAACGTCACCTTCATTGCAAGCATTAATTCTATAAAATATACAGGGGCAGATCCGATTCTGATCGACATCGATGCCAAAAGTTGGCAGATGGATCTTGCTGTGTTGGAGAAATTCCTTCGCGAAGAAACGGAGCTGAAGAATGGGGAGTTGAAGTATCGCGCGAATGGAAGAACGATTCGTTGTATTATGCCGGTGCATGTGCTGGGCAACATGTGCGACATGGATAAGATGATGTCACTTGCAAAGGAA
>CBINHQ010000012.1:0-16186 GCA_966250475.1 uncultured Chitinophagaceae bacterium | reverse complement strand
CACTCTGTGCAGCGCAAATGGTACACTACATTTACTACGATCAGCCAAGGCATTTGAACGGTGAAAAATTTGCCGGTCACGGTTTCTACCTCGGTCCCGATTTCTCCGACAAGGAAATCATTCAGGCATTTAAAAAACATAAAGCAGTATTTCATCGCAAAAGCGACTTCAACGAACTCTGCGAAGAAGTTGCGGATTACCTCGACAAAGGAAATGTAATCGGATGGTTTCAGGGAAGAATGGAATACGGCCCGAGATCTCTCGGCAATCGAAGCATTCTCGGTGATGCACGTAACGCAGAAATGCAGAAGAAACTTAACCTGAAAATCAAGTATCGCGAAGGCTTCAGACCCTTTGCTCCTTCCGTGCTTGCCGAAAACGCCCAGGACTTCTTCAACCTCGACACAGTTTCACCTTACATGCTGCTCATTGCAGATGTGAAGGAAGAGAGAAGAAAGCCGTTGCCTGAGAATTATCATGACCTCGACCTCTGGGACAGGTTGTACTACCAACGCAGCGATGTACAGTCCATCACCCACCTCGACTTTTCTGCAAGGGTGCAAACCGTGCACAATGACACAAATCCAAGGTACTGGCAGTTCATCAATACATTCAAGCAAAAGACCGGTTACGGCCTTGTGGTGAATACAAGCTTCAATGTAAGAGGCGAACCGATCGTTTGCACTCCGGAAGATGCCTACAAATGTTTCATGCGTACTGAAATGGATTACCTGGTGGTGAATGATTTTGTGTTGAAGAAAACAGAACAGCCTGACTGGGAGAACAGGGAAAAGTGGATGGAGAAATTCAAACTGGATTAAAGGGAAGCCAATGAAAAAGACGTTAAAGAACATCCTATTCGTTACGGTGCCCATGCTGCTCATCTTCTTTGTGCTGCTGGAGATCGTGTCGCGCATATTCTTCCCGGGAAGCAACAGACCAAAGAGCATTTACGACGAGGATACAAGGATTGTGAAATACAGCAGAGATTATGGTACACGCGGACTCTGGACTACAGGAAATTTCGCGCAGCAACGTGCACGCTGGAGGATCAACAACGACGGCTGGAACAGTCCCATCGATTATTTCTCCGAGAAGAAGCCCGGTGTGAAGCGAATCGCAGTGATTGGCGATTCCTACATCGAAGCATGGCAGGTAAGCGCGGAGGATAAATATCCCAGCATCCTCGATGAGGCGCTTGGTGATGGATACGAGGTCTACAGCTTTGGAGTTTCAGCGTCTCCCCTCTCACAATACCTGCACATGTCGAGGTATGTGGAAAAGAAATACGATCCGGACATCTACGTATTCAATCTCATCCATAATGATTTTCACGAATCGATCAATGGCTTGGCGTACATACCAATGTACCTCACCATTAAGTTCGATAGCGACAGCACATATTCCGAGGTGCAGCCTGTAAAGCCCGAACGTACGCACACGAAGGTTCCTGGCGGGGAAATTCTGCGCAAGTCATCCCTGTTTCGTTACCTCTACTACAACCTCAACCTAATGGAGAGGTTCAGGTCGAAGGATGCAGGAGCTAAGGAAGTGGAGATGAATGTGGCCGTGAAGGACATCATGGATAACAAAGATTCTTTGCAGAGAGTGACGCATTACCTGTTGTCAAAGATTAAGGGAGAACTTGCCGGCAAGGAAGTGATATTCATCATGGATGCTCCGCGGTGGAATATCTACAGTGGCGACCTGGAAAAAGCGAAAGTGTACTGGCTGAACAAGATGGTGGCAGAAGAATGTCAGGGACTTGAACTTCCCTTCATCGACCTCACACCCGCCATGGCGGCCGATTACGAGAAGAACCATCAACGGTTCGAAACCGATTATGATGGCCATTGGGCAGATTATGGCCACAAGTTTGTAGCAAATGAGTTATTAAAATACCTGAAGAGTACTAAACATTAAAACCTTAAACATGACATTCCTTAGAGACCTCTGGCAATTCATGAGAGAGCGCAAGAAGTTCTGGCTGGCGCCAATTATCGTGATCCTTCTCCTGTTAGGATTGGTGATCGTATTCGGTGGTGGCAGCGCGATTGCTCCTTTCATCTACACATTGTTCTAATCATAATCAGAAATATTATGAAAGCAGATACGTCAAGAACGACGATCCTCGTCATATCCATGGGTTTCCTTGCCATGTACCTCATCTTCGGGTGGGACTGGGCGGTGTATGTTTCGCTCGGCGTAGGAGTGCTGGGAATTATGTCGGGTTGGATCAGCCGCAAGATCGAATGGGCATGGATGCAACTTGCAAAGGTGCTTGGCTACATCATGCCAAACATCCTGCTCAGCATTGTATTCTTTCTCTTCCTTTTCCCGATAGCACTATTACAGCGAATCTTTAAGAAGGATCCGCTAATGTTGCGCAACAGGTACCAGACCTACTTCATTGAAGTGAATAAGGAGATGGGAAAGGCGGAGTTTGAGAAGATATGGTAATTGATTAATTAGTTAATTTGCTGATTAGTTAATTATGAAAATGCCATGGCTGCTGGCGATAATGGCAGCATCTTCAGCCGCCTTCGCCCAGGATCCGGAATTCCCGAAAGGAGAATTCATCATGCACCTTCGTATGCATGGAGGAATGGTTTCAAACTTCCATGGCAATACACCTGATCTATTCGCAGGTGGCTTACAGGTAATTCCTCAATACACGATCATCGAAAACCGCATTCGCGGCGGAATTGTGGGAGACGTGTTTTACACAGGTAAGAAATTCCAGGCTGCAATAGGACCAACTATTTCATTGAAGATTTCCACTTTGCAACTGAAGCAATTCGGCAGCGGTGGAAACCTTCATCTTTCTTTTGACCATCTCTGGGGAACAGGCGGGCAGAGGCTGTTGGGTGGAGGAGTCAACCTTGATCTGCTCAACAAGCTGGTGATAGGCCTATCGGTTCATCGTGATTATGCATTGCCAAGCTGGTGGCTTCGGGGTGGTGTATCAGTCCGAATTAGCAAGGTGACGCAGCCACCTCATCCCTGAATGCAAACCGAATAATTAAACCAATCCAGGATAATCCAAATGAAACGCGCACTCGTCATCAGCGGAGGAGGTTCCAAGGGCGCATACGCCGTGGGAGTACTCAGGCAATTGAAAAATCGTTTTCCTACCCTTTCCTTCGACATATTCGTTGGTACCAGCACTGGTTCGCTGATCGTTCCACTCGCGGCATTGGGCGAATTGGAATTGCTCGAGGAAATCTACACCACGCAACATGAAGGCAGCATCGTTCGCAAGCTTCGCATCGGCGATCGACTTAACACGGACAGCATCTTCGACGCGAACCCGCTAATGAATCTAATCAATCAACATTTCCCTGACGAGCGTTTCCAGGAGCTTCAGGACACGGGCAGTTCCATCTTCATCAACACCACCTGCCTCCAGACGGGTGAGCTGGTTGTGTTTACCAACAACATGGAAATTTCTCCCCGTACAGGTTATTCGTTGCGGAAATTCGAGGATGGAAACCATTTCCGAAGGGCCATCATGGCATCGGCCTGCCAACCGGTGTTCATGCCTGCCATGCAGGTGAACAGGGATCTCCCTGGAAACCCGGAAAGGGACCTTCAATACGTGGATGGTGGCATGCGACAGTACGCGGGCATTGAAATGGCGATCGATGCGGGTGCAAGAGAAATTTTCACGATCATGCTCTCACCCGAAGAATCTGAACCTGCGAACAAGCAATACCGAAGCCTGTTTGAGATACTGGAGCGCACAGTTGAAATCTTTACCGATGATGTAGGCAAGAATGACCTCATCATTCCACAGCAATACAACGAAGCACTTTCTTACATCGATGCAGTGAAGCGAAAAATGGTAAACGATGGAATTTCCAGAGAAGATGTAAACCGATACTTCACCATTCGCGGAAGAGAAAGTCCATACGAGGACAAAGTACCACTCAAATTATTCAACATTCGTCCGAAAAAACCGATTGGCGGCGGCCCCGGCGGATTGGACTTCCACGAAGATGAAATGAAAACGATGGTTAAAAAAGGAATTTCCGACACCACCAATTTCATCGATAAACTCAGGCAATCCGAAATCACATGGGCCTAATCAATTAGCCAATTAACTAATTAGCTAATTAACTAATTAAAAAGACCCCGCCGAATAGCGGGGCCTTACCAAACCGTCCCTGTAATTAGTTTTTTGCGAGGTCGAATTTTTTAAAGATCGCACGCACGCTATTTTGAATTTCTTTCGAAGTAAGATTCTTGCTGCTAGCCACCTCATCTGTTACCCAACCCTGCCAAACAGTCTTTTCCGAATCGGCATCGATCATCGTGATGGTAACCGTACCTTCCTTCAAAGGCATTGAATAGGTATCGTATCCGATGAACTGGGAAGGATAGTACACATTAATGAAGCGTCTTGTGTAGGGATTATAAAAGGTCCTTGTGAACGGCCTTGTATAAACCGCTTCGGAACGCTGATCGCTGGTTCTTTCAATCAACACATCATAGCTTAGCAACACATCCGGATTTTTATTGACCTCTCTCCATCCCGCCGTCCTCTCCAGTTCTTTGGAAACAGCTTCCTTGAGTCTTCGTTCCGCCATTTCATTTGGTCTGCCTTTTCCACTATCATCCTTGGGATCTATCCATGAATATGTCTTGTATTTTGTAAAATCGATTGTTTCATCTTTTTCAACATGAGCTGTGGAGGCACAACTTGCAAGCAAGAAGATGAAACTAAAAACCCCGCTCCACAGTTTCAGATTCTTCATCATAACATTCTCCTTGTTTTTGTTAGATATGTTAGACTACTTATTAACGCGAAAAACTGTGCCGGGAATACTAACGAGATGTGAAATTTCAGGGAGGCAGATTAGTTAATTGTTAATTAACTAATTAATTCCTATTTCAAAATGCATTTCGGGTATGTCTACGTGATTGAAACCTTTCCGAATGAGGCGTCGTTGGAAGTCTTGTTGCACATTGAATTCCCCATGCACTAAAAACAATTGTTTTACCTGGCGGGGATCCTGGCAGGCCAGCCATTGCGAAAGGTCTTCATAATCTCCATGTGCGCTCATGCTTCGGATGGAACCAATCTCAGCATGAACTTCATGCTCTATGCCGAAGATGTTTACCTGTTTCGCGCCAGCAAGCAATCTTCCGCCAAGAGAGTTTGGTTCGCAATAGCCCGTCAACACGATTGTGTTCTTGCTGTTTTCAATGTTGTTGCTAATGTGATGCTTCACCCTTCCAGCGTCGGCCATCCCACTGGCAGAGATGATGACCATCGGGCCATCCTGGAAATTGAGAAGCTTAGATTGTTCCACATTGCGCACATATTTCAATCCTTTAAATGAAAAAGGATCGCTGTCGGTCTGCAGAATTTTCTGTATCGTTTTGTTGAAGTTGGAAGGATAGTTCTTTACTACCTCTGTGGCTTCAATGCTAAGGGGACTGTCTACAAAATAATCGAGGTCGGGCAGAAGGTTCTCAATCTCGAGTTGATTAAGCGCGAACAATAGTTCTTGTGTGCGTCCCACGCTGAAGGCCGGAAGTATCAGCTTGCCTCTTTTCTCAACACAAGCCTTCTTGATCCAACTGAGCAAAAGGTCGGGAGTAGTTTGAGCGGGGTCATGCAGACTGTTGCCGTACGTCGATTCGAGAACGATGTAATCCGCCTGGGGGAATTCAGAAGGCGAGCGAAGGATGACATCACGATATCTGCCGATATCTCCACTGAAGGTGAGTCTTGTTTCCTTACCGTGTTCATTGGCATGAAGGTTCACACAAGCGCTGCCGATGATGTGACCGGCATCGGTGAACATGGCTTTCAATCCATCTGTGACATCGAACCATTGGTCGTAATCCACTTCCACAAAATGGTTCCTGCATTTCGCTGCATCATCCTTTGTGTAGAGAGGCTGGAGATATGGCTTGCCCTGGAATGCACGGCGCTTGTTCTCGTATTTAACTTCATCTTCCTGAATCTCGGCAGAGTCTTCAAGAAGAATGTTTGTGAGTTCCCTCGTTGCGGGTGTGCAGAATATCTTTCCGGAGAATCCTTCCTTCACGAGTTTCGGCAGCAGTCCGCTGTGGTCGATGTGGGCATGGGAGAGCACCACGGCGTCGATCTCGAGAGGATTGAATCCAAAATGCCTGTTCAGGTCATCTGTATCACGTCCAAGTCCCTGGAACATTCCGCAATCGAGTAAAACCTTTCTGCCTGTCTTCAGCGTGACCAGATGTTTGGAACCGGTGACTGTTCTGGCCGCTCCGTGAAATGCAATCTTCATTGTTAGACATTTTTATTTGTCCTCGCCTTGAAGGACCATGTAATGTAAAACTCCGCGATGATCTCGCCTGCTTTGTTTCTGCCGTTTGATTTTGCGCGGATCGTTCCCGGCTCGTTAGTGGCTATGCAATTCTTAATTACCCGTTTTATTTCATCCCCACCTTCACACCGGAAGAAAGTGCGGCCTGTTGCCTTCTTGAAGAATTCGCCTTCCACCTTTACTACAAGCATCGACACTTTCTGATCCTCGTTTTGAGCATGCATCATAGCCAATGCTCCCGTGCTCATTTCCGCTGCCATAGATAAGCAGGCAAAATAGGTGGACCGGAAAGGATTACGCGTAAACCATTTGTAGGGAATGCTCACCTCACAATGATTCTCATCTGCAGAAACAATCTTCACTCCGGAAAATAAGGCGGCGGGCAGCCTTGTTAAAAGAAAGGCCTTAAACTTTAAAGGATGCAACAACAACTTTACAGATTCATCGGTGGGTTTACTCATGTCAATTCTTGTAGTTCGCGGGATCGAGTGCCGAAGGGCTCCAGTCTTTGAAAAATCCAATCACTTCCTTCCTCACATAACTCAAATTTCCGTCTTCGAGATAAGCGGAATTCTGCGTATGAAGGAGATTTCCCTTTCCATCCAGCACGAGGAAAACGGGAAAGCCAAATCGCTGAGGATAACCATAACGGGCCAGAAGTTTCTCATTCTCATTCTCCGGACTATAGTTCAGGTGATACACGACGAAGTTTGCCTTTATGAGCGAATCAATCTCCTTATCCTTTGTAATGAAGTCGTGAAACCTCGCGCACCAGATACACCAATTACCTCCTATCTGGATAAACACGTGTTTCTTTTCCTGCGCGGCCTGCTTAATTGCAGCTTCTATCTTTTTCTCCGCGTCTTCATCGGGTTTGTAGAGTTTGAACTTCTTCATATCCTGGGCGAAGAGCATACTCACTGAAATGATCATGGTCAGGGCCAGGGCCAGGTATTTTTTCATTCGCTTATTGTAATTGACATCTAATTTAAGATACTTTTCCGCTCGTTCGTTGGATTATTTGTTAAGTCCTGCATCGGATTCTGCCAAAGAATCGTCAACTTTGAAATATGAAAGTAAAATCATCCTTTCTCTCAGGAGCATTTGCGTTGCTGCTATTGATTCCATCAATCACAAAAGGTCAGCAGGCAGAAACCAAATTAATCTTTGAACAGGGAAGAGAATACAACATTCTCGTACAGTCAAGCACCAAGGTCACACAAGAGGCAATGGGACAGGCAATCGACTACAGTGTGGAGACCGGATTTCAACATCGCTTCACGGTTACAAACACCGGTTCAGGCAACACCACTCTTCATCACAAGATTGACCGCGTCAGACTCGAGATAGACGGAATGGGGCAGAACAGGAGCATTGACTCAAACAACCCCGAGCATCTGAAGGGAGAAATTGGCGCTCCCATCAAAGAGATACTTGAAAAGGAGTATGATATGGTGATTGACCAGAACGGAATCGTGTTGATGGCAAGGCCCGAAGTTTTCGAATTCAGCGCCGATGCCCAGGGGCCCGTGATGCTCAGCAGCATTCTACGCGACAGGCAGGATATCATCAATCCTCCCAAAAAGGGCGAGGCGAGCATCTTCAAAATACTTCCCGACAAGGCAGTCAGTCTGAACGAAGGCTGGGTGGAAAGCACAGAGGCAGGAGAAGAGAAATCTAACACGGTATACACACTTTCTTCCATCACCGATTCTACATACGTGATCGACTTCAAAGGTTCATCAAACACAATCCTGAAGGCTGAAGCGATGGGCATGGAAACGGTCTCGAATCTCACCAATGATTACACGGGCTACATCATCGTAGACCGAAATACAGGCATCATGAAGGAAAAAGAGACCAGCATGGATTCCCATGGTACCATCGAGGTAATGGGTGGCACGATGCCAATTACTTCAAAGAAGACAATACGGGTAATTGTAAATTAATCGACAAGGTGTCGAAGCAGATCCTCGAAGGTTTCGCGCCTGCGAATTACTCTGGGCACTCCGTCTTCCACCAACACTTCCGCCGGCTTTAGTCTCGAGTTGAAGTTTGATGACATTTCAAATCCATACGCACCTGCATTGTGGAATACGAGGAAGTCACCTTCGCGCACTTCATTCAGTGGCCGGTCCCATGCAAAGGTGTCCGTCTCGCAGATATTTCCAACCACCGCATAATTCTTAACTTCTCCTGAGGTATTGCTGATGTTGCGTATGTGATGATAGGAATCGTAGAACATGGGCCTGATGAGATGATTGAAGCCTGTGTTCACACTCACGAATGTAGTTGTTGGCGTTTCTTTTATCACATTGACTTTTGAAAGAAAATATCCGCTGGCGCTGACGAGAAACTTACCAGGTTCGAACCATATCTCCAGATTAGCTGCTGTGGGGTGACTCGCGAAAGCCTGCTTCACTTTTCTGCCGAGGCCATCGATGTCGATTTCTTCATCATCTTCTCTATACGGAACTTTAAAACCTCCGCCGAGATCAACTGCACGCAGTTCCGGGAAGTGAGGAATGATGTCGAACAACACTTCGATACCCTTGATGAATACATCCGCGTCCTTGATATCGCTGCCGGTGTGAATGTGCAGGTTGTTAATGTGGATCGAATGTTCCTTCACCACGCTTAACACTTCATTGAGTTTCTCGATCGGTATGCCGAACTTACTCTTGTCGTGCCCCGTGGAGATCTTGAGATTACCACCTGCAAGAATGTTTGGCCGCAGGCGAATGCCAACGGGGTAATCATGACCGTATCGTTCACCAAATTTCTTCAGATTGGAAATGCTGTCGATATTGATCTTAACTCCCAGTTCCACTGCCTCAGCAATCTCTTCGAAGTCGATACCGTTGGACGTATAGAGAACCTGATCGGGTTTAAAGCCTGCATGAAGCGCGAGCCTTGCTTCGTTTATCGAACTACAGTCGACATTTGCGCCGATGGAGAGCATGTATCTTAGAATGGAAACATTTGTGAGCGCTTTTGCAGCATAAAAGAACACCACATTGCTATCCCTGAAAGCGTTCCTGAGTTTTTCGAATTGATCCTTGATCTTCTCAGCGTGATACACATACAAAGGAGTGCCGAAGCTCGTTGCCAGTTCCGTCAACTGTTGATCTGAAAGTCGGGGGGACATGAGTGGTGAGTGAGTTGGTTATTATTTGTAATGGTATGTGATGAGGGAGGGGTGAGTTATAAGTTATAAGTTATGAGTTATGAGTTATGAGGGCCGTAAGATTCAAAATACTTTTCTTCTTAATCAATGTTTTAATTGAAAGAAAAGTTCTATGCCGGGAAGACTCTCATCACTCATCTCTCATCACTCATCACTCATCTCTCATCCTTCTTCAGGACATACTGTCTTCTTCGCTTCCACTATCTTTCTCGACCAGTTCTCCATCTTCTGAAACCGAAAGCAGTGCGTTTGCATCTTCTTCCGCCTGGGTATCAGATTCTGATTCCTGAGGCTTCTGCTCTGCTTCGGAATGTTTCACCAGTGTAGGCTCCACAATCTGTTCTGCAAGCACTTCCTTGATTTTCGGAAGATCGTCGGCAGTGTTTATTCCAAAATAATCCATGAAGCTCCTGGAAGTAGAATATACGAGCGGGTGTCCGGGTAATTTTTCATTGCGGCCGCTGATGATGATGAGTTCTTTCTCGAGAAGCTTTTGCACGGCATAATCTGAACTCACACCACGGATGGCTTCGATTTCTCCTTTAGTAACGGGTTGTTTGTAGGCGACGATTGCAAGCGTTTCCAACGCGGCAGATGAAAGGCGTTTGAGAAATTTCTCGCCATTGAGTTGGGCGATGGTCTTGTGAAAGTCTTGCTTGGTGAGGAATTGCCAGCCTCCGCCGCTCTGCCTCACTTCGAAGGGATAGAATTCAGAATTATATTTCTCAGTGATTCCTTCAAGTGCAGTTTCAACCTGGTCGAGGGTGATCTTATCTTCCATGAATCCAAATGCATTATTCACCAGCTCTGTGATTTCGAGTGAGGATAATGGTTTTTCGCTGGCAAAGATCAGCGCTTCGATGTGTGGTATCAGGTTTGTAATTTCCATAATGTACCTATGCCCGAATGGCAATTTTTACTTTCACCAAAACTAAAATCAATTTTCCGCGGCCAGTAATATGACCTCTCTTAATTATCCACAAGTTATCTTACAGGAATTATCCCTGCAATGCTGCTGCACCGCTCACGATCTCGGTAAGCTCAGTGGTGATGGCTGCCTGCCTTGCCCTGTTGTAGGAAATTCGAAGCGTGCGTAACATTTCGTTCGCATTTTCACTTGCTTTATCCATCGCAGTCATACGCGCACCATGCTCGGAGGCATTCGAATCGAGCACGGCCTTGTATAATTGTGTGTTGAGGATTTTCGGCATCAACTCGGTGATGAGTTCGGTCTTGCCTGGGTCGTAGATAAAGTCGGCCGCCTTGGATGAGCCTTCCTTCTTTTCAACCTTTGGTATGGGGAGAAAGCGTTCTACGGTGAACATTTGTGTGGCGGCATTTTTGAACTGGCTGTAAACTATCTCAACTACATCGAAGCGTTTTTCTTCGAATGCCTTCATGGCTGCCTGTGAAGCGGCCTGCACATTTTCAAAATTGAGATTAAGAAAAATATCCTTGTAGGTGGCGTCAACCTTGTAATTGTTCTTTTGGAAATGCTCATATCCCTTCTTTCCGATTGCCCAGACTGTCACATTGCCCTTCTTCGATTGTGTGGGATATTTCTCGGCGATGGTTGCCTTGGCGAGTTTGATCAGATTAGCATTGAATGCACCTGCGAGTCCACGGTCGCTGGTTATGACGATGAACAATACGTTCTCCACTTGTCTTTCCGCCGCGAGTGACATACCTACTTCTCCCTCACTGTTGCTGACGATGTTGCTCAGCATATCCTGGAGTTTTTTAGCGTAGGGACGCATTTGCACGATGGAATCCTGTGCCCTGCGAAGCTTAGCCGCACTAACCATCTTCATTGCCTTGGTGATCTGCTGCGTGCTCTGTACTGACTTAATACGATTACGAACCTCTTTTAACTGCCCGGCCATTTCTCTTAATTTGGGCGCAAATATAAATAACTAATCGGCTAATTAGCTAATCGGCGAGTTGAAACATTCGTTTGAGTGAATAACTAAGGCTGATTCGCCCGCCTGCCAGGGTTCCGTTTTTCACACGACGCTCTCTCTCAGTATGAACTTCAAGGTAAACAGGTCCCGGTTTCAAAGTACTTATTTCGAAGCTGTCAACGGTAACACTGCCATTTTTTACATAATACGTCCTGTCAACACCCTCACTGAAGGCAGCCGTATCCATCATGATGATGCGGACCCTGTCGCTATCTTCGGCGCCGGCGAGAAAGATCTCGAGATTATCCCTCGGCACTATCTCCCCGATTTCTTTACTAAATGAGATGGGATTGAACCTGAATTCTTCTTTGAAGAGGCTGCTGTCGGAACCTGTAAAAACGATAGAATGCTGGCCGATAAACTCCTCGATGGGATAGGAAGCCTCGTAATAAACCCCGTTCATCGCCGAACTGTCAGGTTCCAGGACCTGTCCGTCAAGTTCAACACCAAATGGCGGTTCCAGCCTGAATGGGGTACCCATTCTGTTTCGATGCCGAAATTGAAGTTTAGTGGTCACGTAGCCGGTTTCTTCCCCTCCCCAGACTTTATAATCGAAATAAATCTCATCTGTATCCGGTCCGTCTCCGAGGGATGGGGCTGTATCCATGCAGGAAATGAAGACGAGAGAGAGTGAAAGTAAATAACATAAAATTACGATGCGAGGGAGGGATTCCATATAGCAAAGTAAAGAAATGTTTTGGTTTAGGCCTGTGAATGGAGATGAGACTCACGCATGAGCAGGGGTTTTACTAACTTTGTGCCCCTGTCAAAATGGCCTGCTACGGCTTGTAGCACTTTTTTTGACCAGCAAAAACTCTTAACTAAACAAATTTTACAATTCCAATTGCAATTATATGCTAGGTTTCATTTCGAAAGTCTTTGGCGGTAACAAATCGGAGAAGGATGTGAAGCGGATTCGGCCGATTGTGGAAAAGGCCAATCAATTTTTCGCGGAATATGCTTCTTTGTCGAATGATGAATTGCGCGGTAAAACAAATGCATTTCGTGAAAGGATAAAGGAATATCTGAAGGATATTGACGCGGAGATCGCTGCCAAAAACGCCGAGGCAGAAACACTTCAGTTTAATGACCTGCAAGGCAAGGATCGCATCTACCAGGAAGTTGATAAGCTGAAGAAGGAACGAGATAAGAAGATCGAAGAAATACTGAATGAAATAATGCCTGAGGCATTCGCTGTGGTGAAGGAAACGGCGAGAAGGTTCAAGGAAAACACCGAGATAGTCTCAAAAGCTACAGACCTCGACCGCGACCTCAGCGTGAAGAGAGAATATGTGACAATCGATGGAGAAAACGCGATTTACAAGAATACTTGGACAGCGGGCGGTACACAGGTTACCTGGAACATGGTGCACTACGATGTGCAGTTGATCGGTGGCGCCGTGCTTCACTCCGGAAAGATCGCCGAAATGGCAACAGGTGAAGGTAAAACCCTCGTGTCCACTCTCCCAGCCTACCTGAATGCGCTACCAGGAGAAGGCGTGCATATTGTAACGGTGAACGATTACCTCGCTCGTCGTGACCAGGAATGGAATGGCCCCATTTTCGAATGGCTCGGCCTCAAGGTAGATTGTATCGACAAACATCAACCTAACTCCGACGAACGAAGGAAGGCATACCTCGCAGATATCACTTATGGAACAAACAATGAATTCGGTTTCGACTACCTCCGCGATAACATGGTGCACACTCCCGAAGAGATGGTACAGCGCAAGCATCACTTCGCCATGGTGGATGAGGTTGACTCTGTTTTGATCGATGATGCGAGAACTCCATTGATCATCTCTGGTCCGGTGCCCAAAGGCGACGACCAGCAGTTCCATGTGCACAAGCCAAGAATTCAACAACTCGTTGCCGAACAGGAAAAAATTGTGAGGCATTCATTAAACGAAGCGCGCAAGCTGATCGAAAAAGGTGATGATGATCCTAAGTCAGGAGGGCTCTACCTCTACCGCGCATACAGAGGCCTTCCAAAGTATGGTCCCCTCATCAAATTCCTGAGTGAGCCGGGCATTCGCGTGAAGATGCAGAAGGCAGAAAACTACTACTTGCAGGACCAGGAACGCAACATGAAGATTGTGGACGAGGAATTGCTGTTTCATATCGATGAAAAACAAAACTCTGTTGAGCTTACTGATAAGGGTCTGAACATGATTACCCGTTCTGGAGAGGATCCAGAATTTTTCGTGTTGCCTGACATCGGCATGAAACTCGCCGACGTGGAGAAGAGTTCAGTGAGCCAGGAAGAAAAACTTCAGATGAAGGAAGCCTTGCTGACTGAATACTCGCAGAAGGCTGACAGAATTCACACAGTTCACCAGTTGCTGAAAGCATACACCCTATTTGAGAAGGATGATGAATACGTGGTGATCGATGGCGCCATCAAGATCGTAGATGAGCAGACCGGCCGTATCATGGAAGGAAGAAGATACAGCGATGGCTTGCACCAGGCGCTTGAGGCGAAGGAGAATGTGAAGATCGAAGCGGCCACGCAGACTTACGCCACCATCACCCTTCAGAATTATTTCAGGATGTACCACAAGCTCGCGGGTATGACGGGTACCGCGGAAACGGAAGCGGCAGAGCTTTGGAGCATTTATAAGTTGGATGTGGTTACGATTCCTACCAACCTTCCAATGATCCGCGACGACAGGCAGGATCTTGTATACAAGACCAAGCGAGAAAAATTCAAGGCGGTGATCGATGAGATTGAAGCCTTGCGCAATGCCGGAAGGCCAGTGCTTGTAGGTACCACATCTGTCGAGATAAGTGAATTGCTGAGCAGGATGCTGCAGGCGAAGAAGATTCCACACAATGTACTGAACGCAAAACAGCACGCGAGGGAAGCGCAGATTGTAGCTGAGGCTGGCCTTCCCGGTGCGGTAACCATCGCCACCAACATGGCGGGTCGTGGTACGGATATTAAACTCGGACCGGGAGTGAAGGAAGCTGGAGGGCTTGCGATCATCGGTACGGAAAGACATGAAAGCCGACGTGTTGACAGACAGCTTCGTGGTCGTGCGGGTCGCCAGGGCGATCCGGGTACTTCGCAGTTCTATGTTTCTCTCGAAGACGATCTCATGCGCATGTTCGGTAGCGAGAGAATTGCCGGGCTGATGGATAAACTGGGATACAAGGAAGGTGATGTAATCCAGCACAGCATGATCAGCAACAGCATTCAGCG
Organism: uncultured Chitinophagaceae bacterium; assembly: GCA_966250475.1. Classification (GTDB taxonomy): domain Bacteria; phylum Bacteroidota; class Bacteroidia; order Chitinophagales; family Chitinophagaceae; genus CBINHQ01. The sequence goes on along the minus strand of CBINHQ010000012.1, from coordinate 1,516 downwards.
CGCACAGAAGAAGGTTGAGGAAAACAATTTCGGCATTCGTAAGCGCCTGCTGGAGTATGATGATGTGATGAACAAGCAGCGAAATGTTGTTTATGGCAAACGCCAGCATGCATTATTTGGAGAAAGGCTCGCACTCGATATCGATAATGCATTCTCAGTAGTGGCAGAAAGTCTCGTTAGCAGTTTCCGCGAGCAGGATGACTACGAAGGATTCAAGTTGGGATGCATTGTAAACTTCGGACTTGATACAACTATTGAAGAAGAAGAATTCAAGAAGGGCGATTTTAATACCGTGGTAGATAAACTCTATGCGGAAGCGACAGAAAAATACCACGCTCACAAGGAAGCCCTGATGAAGCAGGTGGTACCCGTTTTCAAGAACATCAGGCAGACGCAAGGAAGCCATATAGAAAACGTAGTTGTTCCATTCACCGATGGGAAGAAGGGCATAAATGTGCTGGCTCCTCTGGATAAATCAATAAATACCGAAGGTGCAGAAGTAGCCGGGGCTCTCGAGAAAACAATCACATTGATTGTGATCGACGAAGCCTGGAAGGAACATCTCCGTGCGATGGATGATTTGAAGCAGAGTGTGCAAACCGCTTACCTCGAGCAGAAGGATCCGCTCGTCATTTATAAAGTAGAAGCCTTCCAGCAGTTCAAGAACATGGACGCCGATGTGAACAGGCAGATCGTTTCCTTCCTTTGCCATGCCAGCATTCCCATTCAACAGGAGAACGCGCAACTCAGGGAAGGAAGGCAGCAGAAGACTGATTACAGTAAGATGCGTGCAAACAAGGAAGAAGTTGACGCGGCTGGTGAAGATTATGCAGCGAACGAGCGCGACAGGTTCGATCCTTCAGGACCGGCAGTGAAGCAGGAACCCGTGAAGGTTGCTCCCAAAATCGGTCGCAATGATCCTTGTCCCTGTGGCAGTGGGAAGAAGTATAAGCACTGTCATGGCAGGGATGCTTCTAGTTAATTAATTAATTATTTAATTAGCTAATTAGTTAATTGAGCGAGTGCGTATAGTTTCAAGGTTCTTCATTAGCTAATTCACTAATTGGCTAATTAGCTAATTGACTAATTAGCTAATTGACTAATTGACTAATTGACTAGATAAATGTCAAGAAAAAGTTACTCGGTTGATGAGTAGCTTTTATTTTTAAGAGATTTCCCCTACTTTGGTACTCACTAAAACACTAAGACTCTTGCTGACTGGTATTCGGTGATTTTCATCGAAATTTTCCGATCCAGGTTTTTAAAACGACCTGAAATATTCAATTTTAATTGAATAGGACCCTAAATATTTTTTAGGCAGGTTCTAAGTAGTAACGCTCATTTTTTACAGCATCCGGCTGAGGCAGCAAGAGAAAAATTCACGCGAAAAGGCCGGAAAACCATTACATAAACGGTTGATTTTTATCAAATAAAGCATTTGATCTAAAGCAAAACCGCATTTTAAAAAGATGAAAATGTATCGATTACATATTAGTGCAGTATTTCCTGAAATCGG
>CBINHQ010000011.1:0-16627 GCA_966250475.1 uncultured Chitinophagaceae bacterium | reverse complement strand
CCAAATCAGCAGTAAGCACACCCGGGCGGAGGATCTTAGCGACTTCAGAAAGCGTGGTACTGACCAGGCGGGCAGACTTACGCATCAACTCTATTTGTTCATCGGTTTTGCAAATAATCATTGTGCAAAGGTAATTAGTTAATTAGTTAATTAGATAATTAGCCAATGGTGACAGCGTCTTAAAATTGAGAAGGATCGCCTGCGGCGATCCCTCATTAACAAATTATTTAATTAGCTAATTAACTAATTAATACTGCACCGCAGATGTCGCCTGCCTTCCCTGCAGTCTTCCGGATTTCATCAATCCATCATACTGACGCATGAGAAGCTGGGTTTCGATTTGCTGGAGTGTATCGAGTACAACACCGACCATGATGAGGAGTGAAGTGCCTCCGAAGAATTGAGCGAAGCTCTGTGTTACATCGAAGCGCATTACGATACCAGGAAGGATACCAACGAATGCGAGGAGAATCGCTCCGGGAAGTGTGATCTTATCCATCACATTACCGATGTAATCAGCAGTAGGCTGACCAGGCTTTACACCCGGAATGAATCCGTTGTTTTGCTTGAGGTTCTCAGCAATCTGCTTCGGGTTAAAGATCAACGCCGTGTATAGATAGGTAAAGCCGATTACGACAAAGCCGTAAATGAGCATGTACCAGAGACTTCTTGGATCAGTAAATGCGCGTGACATTTCAGTCGAGCTGCCGAGCGTGAAGAGTGTAGGAACGAACATGATCGCCTGCGCGAAGATGATCGGCATTACACCAGAACTGTTCACCTTCAAAGGAAGGAACTGCCTTGCTCCGCCACCAAACTGCCTGTTGCCTACAATCTGCTTGGCATAGTTCACAGGCACCTTCCTCACACCCTGTATCAGTACAATCGTACCGAGGATAATGAAGATGAGAATGGCGATCTCAACGATGAACACGAGGATCATACCTGTTCTGCTCGACTTCGCCACAAGTTCCTGCGTGAATGCCTGTGGCAGGTTTGCAAGGATACCGATCATGATGATGAGTGAGGTACCATTGCCGAGACCTTTGTCTGTTATTTTTTCACCCATCCACATTACAAGCATTGTACCTGCAGTGAGGATGAAGATGGTTGAGATCAGGAAGTAATCGCTGAATGAATCAATGATCGCGGCTCCGGAAGTCTGCTTGAGATAAGACACGTATGCAGAAGCCTGGAGAATGGTAACCGCCACTGTGAGGTAGCGTGTCATCTGGTTGATCTTCTTTCTTCCGCTCTCACCTTCCTTGTTCATCTTCTGAAATTTCGGAACAAGCACAGTCATCAACTGCATGAAGATCGATGCAGAGATGTAGGGCATGATACCGAGCGCGAAGATGGAGGCCATGTTGAAGGCTCCACCGGCGAATGTATTGATGAGGTCAAGGATTCCGTTTCCAGCAGTCTGGCTATTGAGCTCAAGTGCAACCGGGTTGATACCTGGAAGAACGATGAAGGAGCCAACGCGGTAGACGAGGATCATCATAAGGGTAAAGAGGATCTTACTTCTCAGTTCCTCGATGGTCCAGATATTCTTGAGAGTCTGAATAAATTTCTTCACGGGAGTTAAAATGATTTAAGAACCCTAAAACGTACTACCGGTTGCTGGTGATAGTACAAACTAAAAGACGCAGCTTCCTGCGCCCGCGCAAATTAGCGAAAATTACTTTACGATCTCCACCGTTCCGCCGGCAGCTTCAACAGCCGACTTAGCCTTTTCACTGATTGCATTAACCTTGAAAGTGAGTTTGCTCTTGATCTCGCCATTGCCGAGGATCTTCACCCTGTCGTTTTGGCTAATGAGACCATTCACATAGAGATTCTCGAGTGATACTTCCTTCAGGTCGTACTTCTCAGCAAGCTGCTCGATCTGTCCGAGGTTGAAGACCTTGTATTCGATACGATGAATGTTGTTGAATCCTCTCTTGGGAATACGGCGTTGAATAGGCATCTGTCCACCTTCATGTCCCATCTTCCTCTTGTAACCCGCACGGCTCTGTCCGCCCTTTGTACCTTTTGTAGATGTACCTCCGTGTCCTGATCCATCACCACGGCCAATTCTTTTTTCTTTGTGTGTCGCGCCTTTTGCAGGTCTTAATTCGTGTAGTTTCATTTTGCTTTTATTTTTTACTTAACGCCCCGAAAGCATCGGAGCTCGCTATTCAATTAGCTAATTAGCTAATTAGTTAATTAATTAATTTCCTCAACTTTCACCATGTGCTCAACCTTCCTCACCATGCCGAGTACCTGGGGAGTAGCTTCTACTTCCTTTGAGGAGTTGGTCTTATTCAATCCCAGGGCCTTCAGGGTGAGCTTCTGACGCTCAGGCCTGTCGATAGGGCTCTTAACAAGGGTTATCTTTATCTTTTTCATAATCGCTTTTTTTGCCCGGGCGTTGGTCCCGGTGAATTTGATGATACTCCGGTCGGATTAAATTCAATTAACCGTTGAATACCTTTTTCAATCCAAGGTTACGTGTTCTTGCTACGCTGATTGGTTCGCGAAGCATCGACAATGCCTTAAAAGTTGATTTCACTACGTTATGAGGATTAGCAGAGCCGAGTGACTTTGCAAGTACGTCGGTGATACCAGCGCTTTCAAGTACTGCACGCATTGAACCTCCGGCAATCACACCAGTACCATGAGCGGCGGGTTTGATGAGCACCTTCGCGGCGCCTTCTTTTGCCCACTGTTCGTGAGGAATGGTGCCATGCATTACAGGAACCTTGATGAGGTTCTTCTTGGCATCTTCAATTCCTTTGGTGATTGCTTCCTGAACTTCCTTCGCCTTTCCGAGTCCGTGTCCTACAACTCCATTCTCATTACCAACAACCACGAGTGCGGAGAAGCTGAATGCGCGTCCACCCTTCGTTGTCTTCACAACGCGGTTGATCGCAACAACTTTTTCCTTCAGTTCCAGGTCGCCTGCTTTAACCTTGATTACGTTTGATTTTGACATTATATCAATTTGAAAATTTTGAAACTCAGTTTCTAATTAGCTAATTAGTTAATTAGTTAATTAGCTAATTAGTTAATTAAAATTGTAGACCCCCTTCCCTCGCTCCATCAGCCACTGATTTCACTCTTCCGTGGAAGAGATATCCTCCGCGGTCGAAGGTTACGGCGGTGATGCCGAGTTCGCTTGCCTTGCGGGCGATAGCAGCTCCAACCATCTTGCTCTTTTCAACTTTTGTTCCGCCCTGTGCTTTGATGTCTTTGTCCCTGGTAGATGCGGCTGCAAGGGTTTGACCGTTCTGATCATCGATCAGCTGCACATAGATATCCGTATTGCTTCTGAACACGGAAAGTCTTGGCTTGGTTGCTGTACCCGCGCCGATCTTCCTGCGAATTCGATAGCGGATATTCCGCCTTCTTAATGTTTTAACCTTTGGATTCATAACCTTTATTTAATTCTCCGATGCTGCCGGAGTTTAATTAGTCAATTAATTAATTAGCTAATTTGCTAATTACTTACCTGCTGCCTTACCAGCCTTCTTCCTCACAATCTCACCCACATAGCGAACACCCTTTCCTTTGTATGGCTCGGGCTTGCGGAGGCTTCTGAGTTTTGCAGCTACCTGTCCGATGAGTTGCTTGTCGATTCCTTCCAGGGTGATGAGGGGATTTTGTCCCTTTTCCTGTGCGGTAGCAACCTTCAGTTCCTTTGGCACTTCGAACACGATGTTGTGAGAGAAGCCAAGTGCGAGGTCGAGCACATTGCCCTGGTTCGACGCCTTGAAACCCACACCGATCAGCTCGAGCTTTCTCGTATATCCATCAGTAACGCCCTTTACGAGGTTAGCGAGGATTGAACGATAGAGCCCATGCATGGCGCGATGGCGGATCTGTTCTGTCGGGCGAAGGATGTTCATCTGTCCGTCCTTAACCTCAATCTTAATATCGCGATCGATCTCCTGCTTCAATTCACCCTTAGGTCCTTTTACCGTAACCACGTTATCGGGGCTGACGGTAATAGTAACGCCATTTGGAACTACGATCGGTTTTTTACCTATACGAGACATAATCTTAATTTGATAATTTATTAATTAACTAATTAGCAAATTGATAAATTGACTAATTAATATACATAGCACAGTACCTCTCCACCCACGTTCTGAGCCTTAGCTTCCTTATCGGTCATCACACCTTTAGAGGTAGAGATGATCGCTACGCCAAGGCCATTCTTCACACGGCGGAATTCTGAAGGACTTGCATACTGGCGAAGGCCGGGACGGCTGATGCGCTCCATGCTCTGAATCGCCGGTTGCTTGGTAGAAGGATCGTACTTGAGGGCGATCTTGATAATACCCTGCTTGTTGTCGTCCTCAAACTTATACTTCAGAATATAGCCCTGGTTGTACAAGATCTCGGTCATACGCTTCTTCAGGTTGGAAGCAGGTATGTCTACAATGCGGTGGCCTGCCATCTGCGCATTCCGGATTCTTGTTAAGAAGTCTGCTATAGGATCTGTTACCATAATTATTTCGATTGTAAATTGTAAATTTTTTGTTCAACGCCAGCCTCACAGCGAGGCGATGAAATCTTACCAGCTTGCTTTTTTCAGGCCGGGAATCTTGCCGTTCAGAGCCATGTCACGCAGGGCGATCCTGGAGATGCCAAAGTACCTGACATATCCTTTGGGGCGGCCTGACATCTGGCAACGGTTGTGCAGGCGAACCTTCGAAGAGTTCTTCGGAAGTTCGTCAAGGGCTGCCCAATTGCCGGCTTTCTTGAGTTCTTCTCTCTTAGCCGCGTATTTGGCAACCATTTTTTCCCTCTTTCTTTGCCTGGCTGATACTGATGTTTTTGCCATAATTGCTTATTGATTCAATTTATTATTTGATTAAGCTTCCTGAGTTGCCTTTGCGTTTTTGAATGGCATTCCCAGTTCCTTCAACAATTCATATGCTTCCTCGTCGGTGTTGGCAGTGGTAACGAAGGTGATGTCGAAACCAGTGATCTTATTCACCTTGTCGATGTCGATTTCGGGGAAGATGATCTGTTCTGTTACACCCATGGTATAGTTACCGCGGCCATCGAATGATTTCTCATTGATTCCTTTGAAGTCGCGTACGCGTGGCAGCGCAACAGAGATAAGCCTGTCGAGGAATTCGAACATCTTTTCTCCGCGAAGCGTAACCCTTGCACCGATGGGCATGTTCTTACGCAGCTTGAAGTTTGAGATGTCTTTCTTCGACATGGTAGGAACAGCCTTCTGACCGGTGATGGTCGTAAGCTCTTCTACTGCGATGTCCACGAGTTTCTTATCGGTCACCGCGCCATTAACGCCGCGGTTGATGCTGATCTTCTCAAGCTTTGGAGCCTGCATGATCGATTTATAACCGAACTTCTTTACCAGGGCAGGTACAACATCTTTCTTGTACTTGTCTGCCAGCCTTGGGCTATAAGTTTTTGTGCTCATTATTTTTTACCTCCCTGAGTTTTTTTTACTTTAAAAACCCTTTCAGTTTTACCGTCTTTTCTTTCGCGGGTAACCCTTGCACCTTTCTTCTGCTCGGCGTCCCACAGCATCACATTGCTGATGTGAATGGGGGCTTCCTTCTTCACGAGTCCGCCTTTGGTGTTTTGCGCTGAAGGCTTTTCGTGTTTGGTGATGATGTTCACTCCTTCCACAATCACTTTGCTCTCATCAACCAGCACTTGCTTTACAACGCGGGGTTTGTTCCTATCCTTATCATTTCCGGCAATAACCACTACGTTATCACCTTTCCTGATATTGAACTTCGGTTTGAATCTTGCTTTCATTTTTTTATTCTTTATCCGCCGCGGCGGAATTTTTTCATTGTTTGTCGTGTGCTTTTCTCTTACAGCACTTCTGGCGCAAGGGAGATGATCTTCATGTAACCCTTGTCGCGGAGTTCCCTGGCAACTGGCCCGAAGATGCGGGTGCCGCGAGGTTCGTCCGACTGGTTCAAAAGAACCACTGCGTTGTCGTCGAAGCGGATGTAAGAACCATCCTTACGACGAAGCTTGTTGGTGGTGCGAACGATTACCGCCTTTGCCACGGTACCTTTCTTGATGCCTCCTGCGGGAAGTGCATCCTTTACGGTAACAACAATCTTATCGCCGATCCTGGCATAACGCTGGCCGCTGTTGCCGAGTACACGGATGCAAAGCACCTCTTTGGCGCCACTGTTGTCCGCTACATTTAACCGGCTTTCTTGCTGAATCATCTTATTTAAGCTTTAAGCTCAGTCCCTCAGGAGAGAGCATTTTAAACAAATATTAATCCTTACCTCCGGCTGCTTACAGCCCGGGAGTAAAATATTTTATTTCACTTTCTCAACTACTTCAACCAGCCTCCAGCGCTTAGTCTTGCTGAGGGGACGGGTCTCCATGATCTTCACGATGTCGCCAATGTTGCACTCGCCTTTTTCATCATGCGCATGAAGCTTGGTAGTCTTCTTCAAGAACTTACCGTAGATAGGGTGTTTTACTTTCCTTTCGATGGCAACGGTAATCGTCTTCACCATCTTGTTGCTGGTAACAACCCCTACTCTTGTTTTTCTTAAATTTCTTGCTTCCATTATTTTAGCTTTTTATGCTTGCTGTTGCTTTAACTTCAATTCCGTCTTCAGGCGGGCAATATCCCTGCGCAGTCCGCGGATGGTCATGGGATTCTCCAGGGGAGAAATTGCATGCGCAAACTCAAGCTTCTTCAGACGCTGCTTGTCTTCTTCCAGACGAGCTTTCAGGTCTTGCTCATTCATGCCGTGGATGCTTTTTACGAATTCGGTTTTCTTTGACATCTTTTTCTAATTTGCTAATTTGTTAATTAGTTAATTAGTTAATGACTTCCCCAATTAGCCAATTAGCTAATTAGCTCATTAACTAATTATGACGTAATAAGGTCCCTCCTCATTATAAACTTCGTCTTAATCGGAAGCTTACCTGCTGCCAGGGCGAGAGACGCACGAGCAGTCTTCTCATCCACACCATCTATTTCAAAGATGATCCTTCCCGGCTTCACCACTGCAGCCCAGAACTCGAGGTTACCCTTACCTTTACCCATTCTCACTTCGAGAGGCTTGCGGGTAATTGGCTTATCAGGGAAAATGCGAATCCATACATTACCTTCACGCTTCATCTCACGGGTCAACGCCTGCCTTGCAGCTTCGATCTGCCTGTCGGTGATCCAATGCTGATCCAACGCCTTTAATGCATAGGAACCAAACGAAATGGTAGTTCCGCGCTTTGCATCGCCCTTCATGCGACCCTTCTGCATCTTCCTGTGTTTCGTTCTCTTTGGTTGTAACATCTTACTTCAATTTGTTAATTAGCTAATTAGCTAATTAGTTAATTTTTTAATTGATTAGCGTCTTCCCCCTCTGCGATCTCCACCCCTCCTGTCATCTCTCCTGTCATGGCGGTCGTCTCTTCCTCCTCTTCTTTCACCAGGACCACCTTCAGCCTTTCCACCTACGAAGTTTGGATTGAGGTCTCTCTTCGCGAGTACTTCTCCCTTACAGATCCAAACCTTGATACCAATCTTACCATACACGGTAAGGGCAAATACGTTTGCATAATCGATGTCCATGCGGAATGTGTGCAGTGGAACACGACCTTGCTTGATCTCTTCGGTACGTGCGATTTCCGCACCACCGAGACGACCAGATACCTTTACCTTGATACCTTCAGCGCCCATGCGGAGAGCTGAAGCGATCGACATCTTAATCGCCCTTTTATAATTGATACGATTCTCGATCTGGCGTGCAATGGTGTCTGCAACGATCATTGCATCCAGCTCGGGACGACGGATCTCAAGAATGTTTATCTGCACATCATCCTTACCAGTCAGTTTCTTCAATTCTTCTTTGATGCGATCCACTTCTCCACCGCCCTTACCGATGATGATACCGGGCTTGGAAGTATGGATCGTGATGATCAGCTTGCCAAGAGTTCTCTCAATTACAATCTTTGAGATGCCACCCTTGTTGATACGGGCATTCAGGTAAGTGCGGATCTTATGATCCTCGATCAACTTGCCTGCATAGTCTTTCTTGTTGCCATACCAGTTAGATTCCCATCCGCGGATGATGCCTAACCTGTTGCCGATCGGATTTGCTTTTTGACCCATGAGTTTTAATTGACAATTCGTTAATTAGCTAATTAGCTAATTAGCACATTATTTAATTATTTAGTCTCTTCTGTTTTCTCAGTTTTTGCTTTCGCTTTTGGCTTTGCTTCCGCTTGTGGAAGGGTGTCTACAATGACAGTGACGTGATTGCTGCGCTTGCGTACGCGATAGCCACGGCCCTGGGGGGCGGGACGCATGCGCTTGAGTGTTCTTGCTCCATCTACCATCACGGTCTTGATGTAGAGCAGGCTCTCATCACCACCTTCATTCTTCTGCTTCCAGTTGTCGATGGCGCTAAGCACCAGCTTGCGAAGTGGTACTGCCGGATGCTTGGCATTGTGCTCAAGCTCTGCCAATACCTTTTCAACCTTCTGGCCACGGATAAGATCGGCCAGCAAACGCATTTTCCTCGGGGAAGTAGGATAGTTTCTCAGCGTGGCGCCGAAGTATGACTTCCTTTCTTCCTTACGAGCATCTGCCGCAATTTTTTTTCTAGATCCCATTGTGTTTTAATTTGAGATTGTAAGGTGATGATTCACCAATACAAATCGTTATCCTTCTTTTTTAGAGTGTCCCTTAAACTGACGCGTCGGTGCAAACTCCCCCATCTTATGACCTACCCTAAACTCGGTAACATACACCGGAATGAACTTGTTTCCGTTGTGTACCGCGAAGGTGTGGCCTACAAAATCAGGAGTGATGGTTGACCGGCGGCTCCAGGTCTTGATAACACCTTTCTTACTCTTACCCTCGTTGATGGCATTCACCTTCTTCTCGAGGTGAGCGGCAACATAGGGTCCTTTTTTGATCGAACGAGCCATATCTAATTTGTTAATTTGCTAATTAGCTAATTGATTAATTATTTTGCTAGTTTGCTTCCATCCTTCCTCTGAATAATCAGCTTATCACTTCCCTTTCCTTTTGTTCTTGTCTTCAAACCACGTGAGTACTGACCGCTTCTGCTCCTTGGCTGTCCACCTGAAGCCTTTCCTTCACCACCACCCATCGGGTGATCTACCGGGTTCATCGCTACTCCGCGGTTTCTTGGTTTGATACCTTTCCAACGGTTACGACCTGCCTTACCCATGCTCTGGAGAGAGTGGTCGCTGTTGCTAACCACACCTACGGTAGCGAAGCAATTAACGAGCACCTTTCTCAATTCGCCGGAAGGCATTTTCAACACCGCGTATTTCTCTTCCTTGTTGGTGAGCTGTGCAGTGCTGCCTGCGCTGCGAGCAAGCTTGCCACCCTGGCCGGGCTGCATCTCGATGTTGTGTACGTTAGTACCGAGAGGCATGTTCTTCATCGGAAGAGCGTTACCGATTTCAGGAGCCACATTCGGGCCGCTGACAACCTTTGCGCCAACCTGTAATCCCTGGGGAGCGATGATGTATCTCTTTTCTCCGTCAGTATATTCGATCAATGCGATGAATGCTGTACGGTTCGGATCGTACTCGATCGATACCACAGTTCCTTCTACATTGAATTTATCGCGCTTGAAGTCGATGATACGGTATTTCTTCTTGTGACCACCGCCACGATACCTCATGGAAAGGTGACCAGAAGAGTTACGACCACCGGTTCTCTTCTTAGGCTCTACGAGTGTGTGCTCGGGTACATTTGTTGTAACCTCCGCATACGCATTACCGATCCTCCAACGGGTACCGGCTGTAATTGGTTTGAATTTTCTTAATGCCATTTCTTAATTCTTTTTAGTTCAACTTTTGCGGCTCCTGCAGCGCAGGTTGTTGATGCCATTCTTTAATTGTAAGGGTTAGATGTTTGAATAAAGATCAATCGACTCACCCTCAGCTACGGTCACATAGGCCTTCTTGTATCCGGGCTTAATTCCGGAGATGATGCCGGCCTTTGTAAACCTTGACTTAAACTTTCCAGGTACCACCGAAGTGTTAACTGTAATTACGTTTACACCATAGAAGCTTTCAATCGCCTTCTTGATCTCAAGCTTGTTGGCTTTCCTGGCCACTTTGAACGCATAGCGACGCAGTTTTTCCTGCTGGCTGTTTGCTTTCTCGGTCAAAATGGGTTTTATCAGTACTTCAGAAAGTTTCATCTGAGTTAATTTGAAAATTTGATAATTTGAAAATTTGAAAATGTTGTTCCCAAATTCTCATTTGATACTTAGGCTTCTGCTACTTCTGCTTCTTCTTCTGAGAATATCTTCGCTGCGCTTTCAGTGAGAACAAGCACTTCCGAGTTAACGATGTCGTAAGTGTTGATGTCGCTGAGGATCATTCCGAGAACGGAAGGAACGTTGCGCACGGAAAGCATCAGGTTATCATCGTAAGAAGGAGTGATGAACATTACCTTCTTCTCTGAAGCCTTCAGGTTTCCGAGAATATCCATGAATGTCTTTGTCTTCGGTGCATCGAGGTTGATGTCTTCAACAACCATGATTGCGTTATCCTTTGCCTTAGCGGAAAGTGCAGAGATCTTTGCCAAGTCTTTCACTTTACGGTTCAACTTGATGTCGTACAAGTGAGGCTTGGGTCCGAAGATGGTACCACCACCCTTGTAGAGGGGGTTGCGGATGTTACCCTTACGGCTGCCACCTGTACCCTTCTGGCGGTGAAGCTTGCGGCTTGCACCTTTTACTTCGGCGCGGGTCTTCACTTTGTGCGTTCCCTGGCGCTGTGCAGCGAGATATTGCTTAACGGCAAGGTAAACCACGTGCGTGTTAGGCTCAACTCCGAAGATCTCTTCCGGCAACTCAACAGTTCTACCTGTCTTCTTTCCTTTAGTATTTAAAACTTCGATTTGCATTTTATTTCTGGTTTAGTAACAGAACAGCGTTCCGTCTTCCATTATTTCTGAATATATACAATTGAACCGTTGTGCCCCGGAACGGAACCGCTCACGAGGATGTAGTTCTTATCAGGGAAGATCTTCATTACCCTGAGGCCTTTCAGCTTCACGCGGTCAGTACCCATGCGACCAGCCATGCGCACGCCTTTCATTACGCGGCTGGCATCGGATGAGTTACCGAGAGAACCCGGAGCCCTCTGACGATCGTGCTGTCCGTGTGATTGCTGACCAACACCGGCAAAGCCATGGCGCTTTACAACACCCTGGAAGCCCTTACCTTTTGTAACACCTACCACATCAACCTTTTCACCTTCTGTGAAAATGTCGACAGTGATAGTCTCACCAATATTTTTTTCGATGGAATAATCGCGGAATTCCTTGGAGAATTTCTTTGCGGCTGTGCTAGCCTTTGCGAAGTGATTTTTTTCTGCGAGAGTTGTACGCTTCTCCTTCTTGTCGCCGAATGAAAGCTGAAGTGCGCTGTAGCCGTCAGACTCTTTCGTCTTTACCTGGGTAACCACACAGGGTTTGCCTGCCTGTGGGATCGAAGATGGAGGTCATCCCGATTTTTTTTCCAATAATTCCTTTCATGCTTGTACTGTTTATTGCCTTACAGGATTATTGGGACAACCTTGTACACCTCCCATTAATCTGGGAGAGGCTTCAATCCCCGTTTGCCACCGACCTTTTCCCTTGATCACATTCGTGATTTTGAGTTCCGATTAAACGGACGCTGGAAGTACCGGCAGTAAACAAACCCTGAACGGCTTGTTTTATGTTAATGAACCAGAGCTCTTTTCTTCCCGAAGGATTTTGAGAGATGGCAATTTGTGATTTATAAGAACTAATGAGGTTTCCCCCGGTTTACGCTTTGATCTCTACCTCAACACCGCTAGGCAGGTCGAGTTTACTCAGCGCATCAACTGTCCTTGAAGAGGAAGTGTAGATATCCAGCAGACGCTTGTGCGTAGCAAGCTGAAACTGTTCACGGCTCTTCTTGTTTACGTGTGGCGAACGCAATACTGTAAAGATCTTTCTGCGTGTTGGCAGAGGAATTGGTCCTGTAACAACAGCACCTGTACTGCGAACGGTTTTCACGATCTTTTCTGCGGATTTATCCACCAGGTTGTGATCGTAAGACTGTAATTTTATTCTGATTCGCTGAGACATGTGTTAAAACCCAATTTTCTTTTGGGAGTGCAAAGGTAAGGGGGAGGTCTATATCTGCCAAATAGTTGGATAAGAATTTTGTAGGAGATGTAAACTATTTCTTCTCCTCAACCATTGGTCTCAGCCTGAGATTGAGCGTGGCAAAGCCTCCCAGCTCCACATGCTCTACTCTAAAATGATGAGTGCCACCCAGTTGAACAATTAGTTTTTTGTTAGGCGACTGGTCGAAATCGTACTTCGAAGGCTCCCATTCATTCACAACCAGACTGTCATCGATGTACAGCCTTATGGCATCATCCCAGGTTAGCGAAAGTTCATATTTCGCAGGCGGGAGTTCCACTTTGGCGGCGGCAAAGGTAACGAACTGGCGGTGGCGCGTCTCCCCGGCCTGTATCCCACCCCACCAGGCATACTCCAGCCTGTCGACCGTGTCGATTTTGAAAGGAGCCATTCTTACATTCCTCGGCAAAAGCTCACCGGTGGCAATCGGGTCATGGTATGCCGTATCGAGCGAATAAAACACGACTTCCCAGTTCATCGGCTGAAAGAATTTCCTGAACCGAAACGTGTGGAACTTCCCCTTTTTCTGCATCCGGCCAAACTGATCCGTGAATACCGATCCTGTGAATTCAAGTTCCAGTTCAATGTCTGTCCGCTCTCCCCTTTCCCGCAAGGCCACAATCTTTCCGGGAATCTTTCCTGATTTTGATGAGACGGTCCGGAGACCCCGCGAACTCTTCACTTTCCAATTGCCTTCAGGACCCAGCACATCGAAGAAGAGACTGTCTGATTCGCTAACGGGGTTCGTGAGCCAGGCGATCGGATACTGATAATCGTAAGGCCCCCATTCGGTGATCAGGATCTTGCTTCGTCCTGCAAACCTTCCCGAACCTTCGAATGGATCTTTCTTCCCTTCATAGCCTGGAGGCAAGAAATCAAGGTCTCCTCCAATTACACGATCATACACCGACTGCAGAAAAAAGGTATCGAGATTGGTCACAGAAGAATCGATCCTGTATGATTTTTCCGTGCGCGCCGAGACCGTGTTATCGAAAATATTGATCGAATCAGTGCCGGCGAGATTAAACACCACCTGGTGATTGTTGAAACTGTTACCGATGAATGAATAACCGGCACTTCTCGTATCTCTCTCTTTTGCATAACCCCAATTGTCAGGTTGTGTGGAGCGTGACCAGAGACGAATAGCCTCCTTATCTCCTGCGAAGAGATTGTTGTAAATATCGTTGTGCTGACCGTGCTCGATCGCGATGCCGATGCGGTTATTTCGAAACTGGTTGTTTGCGATTCGTGTGTCGTAGCTGTATCCGCCCCAAATGCCATGATCGCAGCCGAAGATGCGGTTATTAAAAATAAGGTTTCGGCTGAAGGTTACCTCGATGCCATTCGTGGGTGCATATGAAAAATCATTTCCGAGCAATATATTGTCGTTGCAGCCACCCTTACCTGTCTCCATGGTTGACTGACCGGCCCAGAGGAAGAAGCCATCGCCTCCGTGAGTCACATTGTTCTTGTAGAAAAAATTCTCATTGCTCTGTTCATACACGAGAATGCCTGCGCTGTCCTGCCCGCGATTGTAAACACCATGACTGTAACCACGCACATTGAAGATTACCCGATTGTTCATCACCTTGTTTCTGCTGCTTCTGTACATTCCGATTCCAATGCCTGAATTGAATGAGAAATCATTCCCATAGATCATCCCATTG
Organism: uncultured Chitinophagaceae bacterium; assembly: GCA_966250475.1. Taxonomy (GTDB): domain Bacteria; phylum Bacteroidota; class Bacteroidia; order Chitinophagales; family Chitinophagaceae; genus CBINHQ01. The sequence continues at coordinate 2,788 of CBINHQ010000011.1, read as the reverse complement.
TTGCAGGATGTCATCATCAGCGCGTTTTGTCCTCCGGTAACGCGGTTATTTCTTACCACAACCGAATTGCAATCGCGCAGATAGATTGCCGCGCCATAACGAAGCCATTCATCCTTTTCATTCTGATGATAACTCATCCAGTCGGAAACATCCTCCTTCTCCTGAGTGCTGTTTAGTCTTTGCCGGTAATTGTAGCTGAAGTCGCAGTTCTCGATCACGAGATTGCTCACATTTCTCGCCATGAGGGCAACCTTGAATCCTTTCGCATTCAGATTCTTTATCGTTACTCCGTTACTGTTCCTGATAAGGATAGCCACGCCGGTGAATTCATCCGGACGCGATGGATTATCGCTTCCGTTGATCGTAGCATTGCTGAAGTCGATCACAATGTCGTTTCCTTCGATAACGATGGCTGCTTCGTTCATGTCAGCGGAAGGACGAAGATTGTAAACCGCCTTGGTAACCTTCGCGGATTTGTCAATCTTCATTCCTGTTGTGAGAGAAACGCTTTGACCAATGGCTGTGATCGATGCGAGAAGACAAACAACAATGAGAATTCGTTTTATCATCAAATTCCTTTTACTTTGAAATTAGCAATTAACCAATTACCCAAAGTTAGGCCGCATACTCCGGGCTTGCTAATTGATCATTCATGAACAAATGGCTGAAGCTTTCGCTGAAGATCATCATCACTGCTCTTTGCATCTGGTATGTATCCACGAAGATCGACTTCGCTCAGGCAGGCAGCGCACTTGCTAAGGCCAAATGGATCTTTCTCATTCCCGCCATTGCTGCATTTGTTCTATCGAAATATTTTTCGGCTATTCGGCTAAACATCTACTTCCGGAATATAGGCCTTGCGCTTTCATCCTCATCGAACCTGAGACTCTACTGGCTTGGCATGTTCTACAACCTCTTCCTCCCTGGTTCCATCAGCGGCGACGCCTACAAGGTCATTCTTCTCACGAAGCGTTACGGAGTGCCGTACAAAAAGACGACTTCTGCCGTGTTGCTCGACAGGCTGAGCGGGCTGACGGGACTTGGGCTCCTGCTCGGCATCTATGGCTTTTTTGTATTTGATGAAATTACCATCAGCCTGCTGATCTCAACAGGTGCATTGCTCGGAGTAGTTGCGCTGTACCTGGTAAACCGCTATTGGCTGAAGGACTTTCTCCCATCTTTCATCCCAACGCTTGGCTGGGGACTGCTGGTGCAACTGGCGCAGGTTGTTTGCATCTATTGCATCATGTCATCACTTCAAATTCCGCTTGCCTCTTATGAATACGTTTTTCTTTTCCTGTTGTCTTCGATAGTATCCGTGCTGCCGCTCACTATCGGAGGGCTCGGCATTCGCGAGGTTGTGTTCCTGGAAGGATCAAAGTATTTCGGACTGGAAAATGAACAGGCTGTGGTGATCAGCATTTTGTTTTACCTGATCACAGTGTTGGTATCTGCAGTGGGTGGATATTTCGTATTTCAAAAACCCATCAACGATGAAGGCGCAGATGGAAAATAGATTCATCAGAATCTGGCGGAAACTCCGAACTGCAAATACATCAGTGCACCGCTTCCAGCCTCGGCAAAGACACCAAATTTTCCTTTGAAGTTTCTTCTCACTCCAAACAAAAAAGTCATATATAGGTTTCCATATTCTTCTTTGTAAGGAACTAGATAGTAAGGAACAATAGCGCCCATATCTTTGAAAAATTGATCTCGGGAATCATTTATATCCCTTCCCATCAGAAATGCCAGCCCTGCCTCATTGTAAATGCTCCATTTTGATCCATCTTTAATCAGACTAAGATTTTTTTCAAAGAATTCTGTCAGGTATAACCGCAGGCTTACCCCAACTGGAATATACCAACGATACATATAAAGTGGAACAAGATTACCTGGATTGTCAAACCTTGCATAGTATACAAATGATCGTTTCTGTATCGCGCCAAATACATGCGCATCGAGATACTTATTTATTCCTAGCCCAACTCTAAACTCGCCATACAGGTAGTGCTCACCATTCACTTGTTCGTAGCGGTGACTATTAAAAAACGTAGATGTCAACGCCTCAATAGACAATTTCCTTTTTTGAGCCAGAGAGGGGAAAACGAATAGAGATATTCCGAACGCAAATAATAATTTTCTCATTCACTTCCTGGTTTAGGAAATAAATGTAAAGGAATTGTATCCTTATTCATCTAAAAGGCGGAAAAAAGAAGCACAATGTTGGAGAGATGAAAAAAGGCCCAGGAATGAGCCCTTAACCTTAGACATTGTGTTTTTCATAAAATGGTCGCCTGGACCGAGGTAGATTTTAAAAACGGAGAGTTCCGGCCACATTATGCAAAGAAGGTGCCATAATCACTTGATTTAGATTAACCAAGAAATACACTTATTTTTTTATACCAAATTGAAAGTGAATTTAGCGATGAAGTTGGCAATTTATTTATTTTCAATAATTTAAACTTTATTTTCGTTTAAATTATTTTGGCGATGATATAAGGAATTACCTTCATATTGGCCGGACCATGGGACGCGGATTTATTATGATTTATTATGATTAGTTATGATTTTGCCGGCAAAATCCTGTCATTTCCTTGTGACAATGCGAAAAAAAGTCCCACCATCTGGTGGGACTTTGCATTTATTCGTTGAGAAATTTTAAGCGCTAACCTTTCCTTTCACCTTCGCCACCACTTCTTCCGCGATGTTGGTTGGTGCGGGAGCGTAGTGCGAGAACTCCATTGTAGACGATGCACGCCCTGAAGTGAGTGAACGAAGCTGTGTAACG
>CBINHQ010000010.1:0-16840 GCA_966250475.1 uncultured Chitinophagaceae bacterium | reverse complement strand
GAAGCTTATGCCTATGGGGTCGTAGAAGGTGATGGGCTTGGGATTATAAACTACATCATTCGGCGGGTCATAAACCGCATCCACTGTCTTGTAGAAATCGCGGCTTTTCTTTGAACGGAATGGATGGAAATAATCAAGTATGATATTGAAGTTGCGGGTCACGGGAAACCTGATCGCTCCTCCGAGCGCGAACATTGAATTGTCGTCGTGCAAGATCACATGATTCGTGTGCACAAAGGTTGGGTTAAGCTGCAAACTGATCTTTCCAACTTTCTTCGCTATTATCAACTGCACAACCTGGCTCAACCTGTCGGAGAAATTTTCAAATGTATTTTCAAAGTTCGGCAGTGCAGATGATTTCGACGTTGCAACCGCACCATTCACGAATAATGCAAGCGATAGCGGATGAGTTCGATCGTTCTCCAACTGCTGCATGAGCAGAAATTTGAAACCTAGTTCATAAATCTTATTGACAGCAGCCGCGCCTTTTACGCGTGCTACGTGTACATCAATTCTGTCAGAGAGACCGAAATGAAATGCTATTCGTGCATCGCGTACATTGTCCAGCCCGAGGAATCTTCCGAATATTCCTCCCTTTCCATCTATGTCATCGAAGTTATGTGTTACCCGAAAGTCCATCTTTCCTCTGCCTACCATCTCCGTGGTGTTGGCATTGATAGCCTTGATGGTGTTGAAGATCTTTACAGGTTTCTTATCCTGCTCTTCTTCCATGCCCGACAGGAGGCTGTTCATGGTAGTATCCTGCGCGAGAGCGGAAATGGGAAACAATAGCAATACAAGAACGAAGAAACGATTCATCGTCGAAGGTTTGGTTTCAGAACTAATCGACGGGTTGCGGAAAATGGTTGCTTAATAACCGCTCAGGCAATCACTTCTGCTCTTGCAACCATTCCAGTTCCCCCCATTCAAATTGTTCATCACCGACTATTAATTTTCCTTCGGGAGTAACATCGATTACCTCTCCTTCAAATGTTCGTGAACCTGCGCGAAATCTCGTTCTCAGATTCCTGCGGTATAAATTCTCTCTGTACTTTTTCAATACTTCTTCCCATCCATTTTCCTTCAATTGCTCAACCAATTCTAACACGATCTCGCCAAGTTCTCTCGCCAGTTGCGCCGGTACGAAATCCTTTCCCGTGATCTGCTTCAACGAAACCGGATTCTGCGGCATGGATGGAAACTGCACCTGGTTCACATTGATGCCAATCCCCGCCACAGCCCTGTTCCAGTTATTTCCCCGAATCACACTCTCTACGAGTATTCCCCCTGCCTTTCTGTCCTGCCAATAGAGATCATTTGGCCATTTTATTGAGAGATCGGAAGGGATGTAATTACTCAGGAATTTAAGAGTGGCCACTGCAATGCAGGCACTCATTGAAAATTGCTGAGTGGGATTTAGAGGAGTGGGGTCGAGAATCAGGCTTATTGCAATGTTTTGATCAGCTTCCGCGGTCCAGGTCTTGCCGCGCTGGCCTTTCCCCGCATATTGGTCATGGGCGAAGATGGCCATTCCATGTTGTGCCAATCCTTCATGCACCATGCGGAGGGCATAATTATTGGTACTATCCACAGATTGAAGCTCAATAAATAGCAAACGCTGTGGTTTGCCGGGCAAAGGGAATGGCAATTAATTGCTATTTTTGGCAAAGTAACGGGTTTCAGGTTGATGGCCTGCCCTTTGGCCGTAACATGAATTAAGGCAATAACAAAAAACAATAATATTATTGGAAAAACTTGCATCACTATCGAACCGGAAGAGGAAGATTACCACCAGGTTGACGAAGGGTTCGAAGATCTTAAAGACCATAATTGCCGCGATTCAGGATAAAAAGGGGGAAAACATCATATCTCTAGATCTGCGAAAGATTGACGAAGCGGTAGCCGATTTTTTCATCATCTGTGAAGCTGGAAGCCAGCCACAATTGAAAGCTATCGCGGAAAATGTGGAAGAGCAGGTAAAACTTCGATGTGGCGAGAATCCCTACCACCATGAGGGCTATAAAACGCTGCAATGGGTGCTTATCGACTACGTAAACGTGGTGGTCCACGTGATGCTCCCGGAAAGCAGGAAGTTTTATAAGCTCGAGGAAATGTGGAGCGATGCCGCTATCGAAAAACAAGAGGAGTAATTGTTAAATATCTGAGGCGGAGTCAACTTTTTACCATAATAGTCATTAATTAGCAGGAACGAGATATTATGTCACAAGAACCATATAACAAGAACGATAAGAATAATCTGCCCCGATTTGGAAACCGTCCCAACAAGGACGAAGATCCAAACCAGGCTCCAAAGAAGGGACCCAAATTCAGCATTTACTGGATCTACGCGATAATATTTGCAGTACTGATCGGCTTCCAGCTGTTCCCGTTTTCTTCCAATACTGCAAAAACAAATACACTTGACTTTAAGAAGATGATCGAAAAAGGCGACATCGACCGCTATGTGATCATCGACAACCGCAAGACAGTAAAAGTATTTCTGAAGCAAGACAGACTCCCCGCATACGAAGAAGAACTCAACAAAGGCATCAGCGGCAAAGTAAATGAAGAAGGTCCGCACATGTCTTTCAAGATTACCGGCGCGGAAACTTTCCAAAAGGAAATGGATGAATTCTTCAAGCAGAACCCAGACATTCCCCAGGTTAAATACACCGTCGAACCCGAGAGCGATTGGTTCAGCAAATCACTTTCTTTCCTCCTTCCCATACTGCTCTTCGTTGGTCTCTGGATCCTTCTCATGAGGAAGATGGGCGGAGGCGCAGGTGCAGGTGGTGGCCCCGGCGGCATCTTCAACATTGGTAAGTCAAAGGCTACTCTCTTCGATAAAGGAACAAAGGTCAATATCACATTCGCCGATGTAGCCGGTCTCGATGAGGCCAAGGTCGAGGTGATGGAGATCGTTGACTTCCTCCGCAACCCAAAGAAATACACTTCGCTCGGAGGTAAGATACCAAAGGGCGCATTGCTGGTTGGTCCTCCCGGAACCGGTAAGACCCTCCTTGCAAAGGCCATGGCCGGAGAGGCACAAGTGCCATTCTTCAGCCTCAGTGGTTCCGACTTCGTGGAGATGTTCGTGGGTGTTGGTGCCAGCCGCGTGCGAGACCTCTTCAAGCAGGCTCGTGAAAAAGCGCCTTGTATCATTTTCATCGATGAGATCGATGCCATCGGCCGTGCAAGAGGAAAAAATGTGATGATGAGCAACGACGAACGCGAGAGCACACTCAACCAGCTCCTCGTGGAGATGGATGGATTCGGCACCGACGTGGGCATTATCGTACTCGCGGCGACCAACCGTCCCGATGTACTCGACACCGCATTACTTCGTCCCGGAAGATTCGACAGGCAGATATCTATCGACAAGCCCGACCTCAAAGGACGTGAGGCGATCTTCAAAGTTCACCTCAAGCCAATCAAGATTTCAAAATCACTCGACATACACAAGCTCGCGGAACAGACACCTGGCTTCGCCGGCGCCGACATCGCAAACGTATGTAACGAGGCCGCACTGATCGCCGCAAGAAAAGGAAAAGACGCCGTGGAAATGGAAGACTTCCAGGATGCAGTCGACAGAGTAATCGGTGGTCTCGAGAAGAAAAACAAAATCATCTCTCCCGAAGAGAAGAAAATAATCGCTTACCACGAAGCCGGCCACGCCATTTGCGGATGGTACCTCGAACATGCTTACCCATTGCTGAAGGTTACCATCGTGCCAAGAGGAACGGCCGCACTCGGTTACGCGCAGTACACTCCCAAGGAGCAATACTTATACAATACCGATCAACTCATCGACCAGATTTGTATGACGCTTGGCGGAAGAGCAAGTGAAGACATCTTCTTCGGAAAGATTTCTACCGGCGCTCAAAACGACCTGCAGCAGATCACAAGAATCGCCTACGCGATGGTGAGCGTGTATGGTATGAACGAGAAGGTAGGCAACATCAGCTTTTACGATCCTCAACAGGAAAACACCTTCACCAAGCCATACTCCGAAGAGACTTCGAGAATGATTGACGAAGAAGTGAGAAAGCTCATCGACACCGCATACGAAAAGACCAAGCAACTTCTTCGAGATAAGAAGGCAGAAGTCGAAAAACTCGCCGAAGCTCTCCTCGAAAGAGAAGTACTCTTCCAGAGTGATGTAGAAGCGCTGATCGGCAAGCGTCCTTTCGAAGAGAAGAAAGTACTTGAAGTGGAGAATGGCAAGCCGAGCGAAACCGGCGAGATTTCAGCCGGTGTGCCACCTTACGACAGCGACGTTACAAATAAATCATTGCCATAAAATGTTGCCATGAACGTTTCCCCGGCAAAAGAAAATATATTGAAAAGAATCAGGAAGGCGTTGAGTCAATCAACGCCTCTTCCTTTTCCAAAAAGCGAGGGACACGAATCCGTTTACACCCCGCTACAACAAGAAATGGAGGTTGAATTCGCTGAGCAATTCAGCAAGCTGCAAGGCCGATTCGTTTTCTGCATTAATGAACAGGAACTCGCCTTTCAGCTTTCCAGTCTTGTAAAGAAGCGCGACTGGTCGAAAGTGTATTGCCCCGAACCCGAACTCGTAAATCCTTTCCGCGAGCAGTTCGAAGGAAGGCTTAACAATTGCGAAGGCCCTGGAGATTCAGACGTCGCCATCACCGGATGCGAATGTCTCGTAGCCAGAACGGGAAGCATTGTGATGAGTTCCGCCTCCGCGAGCGGAAGATCATCAAGCGTATATGCACCCATTCACATTTGCATTGCCCGCACAAACCAATTGGTATACGACATGCGCGATGCACTCGCGAGGGTAAAGGAGAAATACCGCGACAACCCTCCCTCCCTCATTACCTTTGCCACAGGACCAAGCCGCACGGCGGATATTGAAAAGACACTCGTGGTTGGTGTGCACGGTCCCCGCGAGGTTTTCTTATTTTTGGTTGAATCCTGATCTTTAAAAAATATTGTATGGCCAATCTCGATGTAACCTACCTGTTCGTTTATGGCTCCCTTCGCAGCGGTTTCAAGAGTCCGGCCTACGAATATATCAGCCGACACTTCAATCTCGTGGGTGATGCAAGGGTCAAGGGAATACTCTACGACCTGGGCGACTATCCCGCAGCAAAACCTTTTGATGGTGACCGCTACATCATCGGCGAACTCTACGAAGCAAGACATCCCGCAGAATTCGACTGGGCCATCGGCCAACTCGACGACTATGAAGGCGTGACTGCAGAACCCGGTGAGCAGACTCAGTACACTCGTGCACTCACCGATGTAATTTCGAATGAAAAAAAATATACCGCCTGGGTGTACTGGTATACTGGCGATGTGAGTGGTAAACCAGAAGTGCTTTCAGGTGATGTATTGGATTATGCCAGGCAAAAAGACACCCGCCGCTGATTCATCCAAATTCAAAATCAAACGAGCGCCATCAATATGCACAAGCCAGGATTTACGAAAATTCAACACAGGATCATCTTTATCCTCGTGCTTCCGCTTTTTCTATCCTCTTGCGAATTTCAGTGCAGCTTAGGAGAAACAGAAAGAGACAAGATTGCTGATGGTAGAATGGAAGTCCAAATCTCCAAGCTTTACAATGGTATTCAGCTAAAGACAAACAAGCTCAATGTAAACAAAGCCTACCTGATTGATGGTGAAACGGGGGAGCGCATTGAGAATAGTAACTTCGTTGACTTCACATCACCTGTAAAACTAATTCTCATGTTCGATGAGACAGGTTGGAACACAGATGGTGGAGTTGTCATTCCCGGCGCATCGGAAACAATCAGAAACGAAGAGGGAAGTATAATACTAGATGAAAAGGATCTGTTTGAAAATATTGATGGTGTAACGCCAGAGGATGTGAAAGTGATCAGTCTGACTGCAAACATCCAACTGGACAAAAGTTCGCCTCCAACTGAATTCGATATTTCATTTCGCGTATGGGATAAGAGAGGGCCGGGCTTCGTGGAAGGGAGCTATACGCTTTACTCAAAATAAGCTAATTGGAAAAGAACATATATTTTCTTTCAGATTTTCACCTCGGCGCACCTGACTTTGAAGGCAGCCTGAAACGCGAGAAACTCATCGTGCAATTTCTTGATGAGATTAAGCGTGACGCTTCAGAAATATTCATCGTTGGCGACATTTTCGACTTCTGGTACGAATACAGAAAAGTTGTTCCCAAAGGCCAGGTCAGATTGCTGGGCAAACTTGCAGAGCTTTCTGACTCCGGCATACAGCTACATTTCTTCGTGGGCAATCATGATATGTGGATGCGTGATTATTTCCAGAAGGAACTCGGAATTCCCGTTTACTATGAACCAAAAGAATTCACCCGCAACGGCAAACGCTTTCTCATCGGTCACGGCGATGGCCTTGGCCCCGGCGATCATGGCTACAAGAGGCTGAAGAAGATTTTTCGCAATCCCGCCTGCAAATGGCTGTTCGGCATACTGCCCCCGATAATGGGAATGGGCCTGGCGAACTATCTCAGCAGGCGAAGTCGTGCGCAGACCGGCGCCACGGAGGAGGTTTTCCTAGGTGAAGACCGCGAATGGCTGCTCATTTACTGCAAGGAACAGCTTAAGAAAGAAAATTTCGATTTTTTTGTTTTTGGGCATAGACACTTGCCCATCGATTATCGTCTTGATAACAGCAGATACATAAACCTGGGCGATTGGATTCGGTACAACACTTACGCCGTCTTCAATGGAAAGGACATCACCCTCAGGTCGTATACCGGTAATGACGATAAAATCATCAGGAAGCCATGAGGAGTCTCATCTTATTAACCATATTGAACCTTTCGGTATGCTGCGCTTCCGGCCAGGGCGATACTTCCCTGCGCCAGGTGGGCATCATCACGGGTGATATTGTTTCTTTCACGGTTGACAATCTCGACAACGTTTACCTTCTCAGCAGTACCAATCAACTGAAGAAGGTTGACAGAAACGGAGATTCGGTTGCTGTGTACAACGATGTGAAGAATTACGGACAGGCAACCCTGATCGATGTTTCGAATCCTTTGAAAGTGCTGTTGTATTACCGCGACTTCGCCACCATCATCGTCCTCGATCGTTTATTAAATGTGCGCAACACTATTGACCTGCGCAAGAGCGGCATCATGCAGGCCCAGGCGGTAGGCTTGTCGTATGACAATAAGATCTGGCTCTTCGATGAAGTAGAGAACAAACTGAAGAAGATAGATGAGGATGGCAAGCTCCTTCTTGAGACTCCCGATTTCCGCCAGCTGTTTGATGATGCACCAGTCCCACAGAAAATTTTCGATCAGGACCTTCATCTCTATCTCTACGATTCCGCGCAGGCGGTGTATGTCTTCGATTATTATGGCACCTTCCGCACAAAGATCCAGGTACAGGGATGGAAAAATCTCCGCGTGGGCGGAAGCCACATCCAGGGTTCAATGAATAATATTCTTTTTCGGTATAATCTCTCTACCCTACGCACCGAGCAATGGCCTCTCCCCGAGACACTTTCAGGAGCAACCATGTTTAATTTCAGCCAAAGCAGGTTGTATGCGCTCCATTCGGGGAAGATTAAAGTCTTTGAATGGTAGTTTGGGGTTTGGAGTTTGGCGAATCAATTTTCTCACCAAAACTTCCCTTAAACTCTTAAACCAAACATCAAACATCAAACCCCAAACCCCAAACCATTAAACTTTTAAACCTTTAAGCTAGTTCCCTCCTATTTTTGTACCCAATGAACGAATTCCTACATAGGTCCTGGTGGGGCAATCCCATACTCGACTACCTGATTGTATTTGGTGTGATCATCCTTTTCTTCCTGCTGAAGAAAATGATCTCGAGGGTAGTGGCCGGCTTGTTGTTCAGGTTGCTGAGCCGCGTATGGAAGAATCTCGATAGGGAGGCATTCACCAGCAGGATAGTGCAGCCGTTGAGTACTTTCTTGTTGATTTTAGTCTCCGTTATCGCGCTGCACAATCTAAAATTTCCAGAGGAACTGAATGCAGACCTGTATGGCCGAAGCCTGAAGAATTTCATGATTGGCATTGGCACCATTGTGCTGATCAGTTCATTCATCTGGCTTCTGCTTAGAACGATCGACTTCATCGCGTACATTCTCGAGAAGAAGGCAAATCTCACTCCCAGCCAGACGGACAATCAACTTGTAGTGTTTTTTCGCGATTTCTTCAAGGTAATAATATTCATCATCGGATTGCTGATGATCCTGAAGTTCGCGTTCGGCTTTGCCATCAGCACAATGCTTACCGGGCTCAGCATCATCGGTGCCGCAATCGCACTCGCACTTCGTGAAAGCCTGGAAAATCTCATCGCTTCATTCATCATCTTCTTCGATAAACCTTTTACTGTAGGCGATCTTGTAAAAGTGCAAAACATTACAGGCACAATCGAGCGCATCGGACTTCGCAGCACGAGGCTCCGCACCGATCAGAAGACATACGTTAGCGTGCCCAACAAACAGATGGTGGACAGCATCCTCGACAACCTCTCCCTGCGAACTCAGCTAAAGGCTGAACTCAGGCTACAAATTTCAACCTCAACCACTCCAACACAATTGAAGGAACTGATCGAGGAGATAAAGAAAATATTGGTGAGAAAGAATGTAGAAAGCGCGACCGTTGCACTACACGATATCACAGCAAATGCATACCTGGTGAATGGTGATTACTTCACGCGCCCCGTCACCAACCTCGAATACCTTGCGATTAAGGAAAGCGTGAATCTTGAAGTGCTTAAACTCCTGGAAGAACGATCAATTGAATTGGCCGGGGCAGCCCAAGATATCAGAATCGCAAATGTGAAGGGCGATCACTCCGCACTCTGAAGAATGTCGCCGATCTCCTTGTCGAACATCCCGAATTTGCCATATTCCACTACTCTTCCGAGTTCCTTTCCGTTCTTCATTACCATGATGGTTGGCACATTTGTTACGCCGAGCGCCTCTGCAAGATGACTCAGCGTTTTCTTTTCACGGTCCACGCCAATGAGCGTCTGCCTGGATGGTGAAACACCTGCCGCGTCGAGCAGAGAATATAATTTCGGAATGATATAGTGAGAGTCGTGGCACCATGTTCCCATGAAGACTAGAATCTGAATTGAATCACGGTTTGCCTTCAATGCTTCGAGTCCCTCTGCATTCGGAGTGTATCCCTGCAGGTTTTGCGTATACCATTTGTTCATTGCGGTATCGGAGGTTAGCAATTCGCGGGATATGATTCCTTTGAACAACTTTCCTTCTTCATGGTCGGGAATGACCTCATATTGATTTTGAGCGAACGATTGCGAAAATCCTGTAAGAACGATCAGGAAAAGAATGGTTAGTCTTTGCATGCCTCGTGTGGATTAAACCTGTAAAATTAATAGCTAGATGGTAAAGCCCCTGTTAAAGTTGCAGAAAGGATAAATATTTTCAGGATTCGATGCGTTGGCAAGTTGAATTTTTCCACATGCGGCACAGTACTTGTGCCTGTCGGCGGTAACTGCGTATCTTTAAACTAACGATATGGGAAAAGGGTTCACGCAAATAACTTTTGATTTCAATCCTCAGGAAGAGAAGATAATTCTCGAAGAACAAGCGCCGGTAAACCCGGAGCCGATTGAGGTCGAACTCAGGGAACACAAAGTTGAGGTTCCCGAGGAGTCCGTAGCTGATGTGGAAACTCCTAATGAGCCTGCTGTCGGAATCGCGAGAGTGAAGTTGAAGGAAAAGAAGAAAAGCACGCGAGGCAGAAGATCACTTAAAGAAATTGCCCTCAGTGCAGACCTGGTGCAGGTACCGGAAGATGAAATCCTCTTCAGCAAACAATATTATTCAATCGGCGAAGTAGCGGCCATGTTCCGCGAGAAGCAATCACTCATTCGTTATTGGGAAACCGAATTCGACATCCTCAAACCCCGCAAGAACAAGAAGGGCGACCGATACTTCAGACCCATCGATGTCAAGAATCTCCTGATGATCTACGATCTCCTCCGCCGCCGCAAATTCACCATCGAAGGCGCGAGAGAATATCTTCGAAAAGAAAAGAAGGCCCAGGAGAAGTTTGAGATGATACAATCCCTCAGAAAAATTAAAGAGTTCTTCCTGGAGCTAAAAGCCGGTTTAATTAATTAACTAATTAACTAATTAGCTAATTAGTCAATTAGTCCAGGCTTTGGTTGGAAGCCGCCGCCTGCTTCAACAGCCTGTCGAACTGGTCTGGGGATAGATCGTTGTAGAAGAAATAAACGGGATCGATCTTCGGCCCGTTCTTGTGCACTTCGTAATGACAGTGTGGTCCGGTTGACTTTCCCGTGCTACCTACCCAGCCGATGATCTCACCGCGGGTAACTTTCTGACCCCTCTTTGCCTTCACCCTCACCATGTGGCCATATACTGTTTCATAACCATAACCATGATTGATGATGACGTGGTTTCCGAAACCATTTCCAAGGTTGCCACTTACTCTCACCACTCCATCGGCAGTAGCATAGATGGGTGTGCCGGTTGGCGCGGTAAAGTCAATGCCCGCGTGCATCTTCGTTGTCTTATAAATTGGATCGATACGATACCCAAAACCCGATGCAATTCTAGTGAGGTCTTTGTTGCTCACCGGTTGAATTGCGGGTGTGTGTGAAAGCAGGAGTTCCTTGTTCTTTACAAGCTCATCGATCTCGGTATAGGATGCATGCTGCACCTTGATGCGGCTTGAAATATTATTGAGTGTACCAATGATTGAATTGATGAGTTCGGTACCACGCATACCTTCCACTCTTGCGATTTCCAATTGATTCTCCAATTCCTTCGCCCTCGCGCTGTCGGGAATGGGATTGGCTTCGAAGATGGAACGGTAAACGTTGTTGTCGCGCTTCTCCAGCTCTGCCATTTGCTTTTGAAGTTCCAATGTGATTCCATTAAGTTCCTGGTAGCGATCTTTCAGACGTTCATGCTGCATTTCCAAAAGTTTCTCCTTGGGTGAACCGATGAAACGAAAAGCGATGAATGAAATAAGTGCAGCGGTAACGAAGGCGGCGGCTATGAATCCAAAAATGCGGAGAAGCTTAACCCTGAGAGGGGTCTCGAGCTTTTCATAGCGTAGCGTATTGGTATTATAATAATATTTGATCTTTTTCATGACAAGCGGTCCTGGCAGTTTTGCTGACGGAAAGAGTGAATCTTTTACCTTTGCGCCACCTGGGATAGCTTTAGGATATGGACAAATATAAGCCGGGAATTAGCAAAAATCAACCCATATACTCGTGACTACGATCAATAGCGCAGATATTAGAAAGAAATTTCTCGAATTTTTCAAGTCAAAGGGACATGCAATCGTGCCCTCCGCGCCGATCGTGGTGAAGAATGATCCGACTCTGATGTTCACCAACGCGGGAATGAATCAGTTCAAGGATTATTTCCTCGGCAATAAGAAATCTTCTCATGCAAGAGTAGCAGATACACAAAAATGCCTTCGGGTAAGTGGCAAGCATAACGACTTGGAAGAGGTTGGTGTGGACACCTACCATCATACCATGTTCGAGATGTTAGGCAACTGGAGCTTTGGCGATCCCGCAAATCCTGCCGCTGGTTATTTCAAGAAAGAAGCCATTGAGTGGAGTTGGGAATTATTGACCGAAGTCTATAAACTCAGTAAGGACACACTTTATGTGACCGTATTCGAAGGCGATGCTTCGGACGGACTTCCCAAAGACGATGAGGCATACAGCGAATGGAAGAAATGGATCCCGGAGGAAAGAATACTCTCTGGAAACAAGAAAGATAATTTCTGGGAGATGGGTGATACAGGACCTTGTGGACCATGCACAGAAATTCATGTTGACTGTCGGAGTGAAGAAGAACGAAAGAAGGTTGATGGGCGAACGCTGGTGAACAAGGATCATCCGCAAGTGATTGAGATATGGAATAACGTATTCATTCAATTCAACAGGCTGAAGGATGGAAGCCTGGAACCGCTTCCGGCAAAACACGTAGACACCGGCATGGGACTCGAAAGGCTGGTGAGAGTGTTGCAGGGTAAGACTTCAAATTACGATACCGATATTTTTTCCGGTACTATTGAGACGACGGAGCGCATTACCGGGAAGAAATATGAATTTGGTGATTCAAAGAAAGACATTTCGTTTCGCGTGATTGCCGATCACATTCGCGCGATAAGCTTTACAATCGCGGATGGTCAACTGCCTTCTAACACAGGAGCAGGTTATGTGATAAGGAGAATTCTCAGGAGGGCGGTACGTTACTATTATTCATACCTCGACTACAAGCAACCATTACTGAATCAACTTGTGACAGGTCTGGCTGCTCAATTCAAGTACGTTTTTCCCGAGCTCTATGAACAGGCTGAATTCGTTGCAAAGGTGATAAGGGAAGAAGAGGATGCGTTCCTGCGCACGCTGGAAAAAGGATTGAAGAGGATGGACGACATCATTTCATCGGCAAAGGAGGGTTCGGTACAAGGAAAGGATGCATTCGATTTATATGATACTTACGGCTTCCCGATTGACCTGACAAGATTGATTGCAGCGGAGAACGGACTCGTGGTTGACGAGGCTGGATTCGAAGCAGAGATGAAGAAGCAGAAAGAACGTAGCAGGAGTGCGACTGCGGTTGACACCAGTGACTGGGTTGTAATTAAAGAAGGTGACAATGCCTTCGTGGGCTACGAACTCCTCGATGCAAACGCATACATCTTAAAATACAGAAAGGTAAAGACAAAGGGAAAGGAAGCATACCAGGTTGTACTTGATAAGACTCCGTTCTATGCGGAAAGTGGAGGACAGGTTGGAGATACCGGTATGCTTGTGGTCGATGGTGAAGAGATCAACGTGATTGATACGAAGAAGGAGAATGAGTTGATCATTCACTTCACAGAAAAACTTCCAAAGCAGATCGACGGAGTCGTGCAGGCAAAGGTTGATACGTCCAGAAGAAAGCATACGGCCATGCATCATTCCGCCACGCACTTGTTGCATGCGGCATTAAGGAAGGTTTTGGGTACGCACGTTGCGCAGAAAGGCTCTCTGGTGAATCCGGATTATCTGCGGTTCGACTTCTCACATTTCTCGAAGGTGACTGAGGAGGAGATTGCATCCATCGAGGAGATAGTCAATGAAAAAATTCGCGAAAACATTCCTGTGGTGACGAAGGTGCTTCCCAAAGACGAAGCCATCGCGCTTGGCGCAATGGCGCTCTTCGGAGAAAAATACGGCGACATGGTTCGTGTTGTCATCATCGACCCGGAATATTCGATCGAGCTCTGTGGTGGCACGCACGTGGGATCCACCGGTGAGTTAGGATTGTTCAAGATCAAATCGGAATCTGCTGTTGCCGCAGGTGTGAGAAGGCTGGAGGCAGTTACCGGCGCGATGGCATTGGACTTTGTTAACAGCCAGCTAAGTTTGTTGAAGGAGATTCGTGAGGCACTGAAGAATCCGCGTGATCTCCCAAAAGCAGTTAATGATTTGACGGAGGAGGTGAACCAGCTTCGGAAGAAAGTTGAGCGTGCCGAAGCACGCAGGCTCGTGGGCATCAGGAATGAATTATTGCAGAAGGATCAAATCATAAATAACGTAACCTTCATCGGTGAGATAGTGGAAGTGGATAATGCTGATTCGCTGAAGAAGATTTGTGTCGACCTTAAGAATAATCTCCACGATTATCTCGTAGTGCTCTGCACCAACATTGGTGGCAAACCGTATGTGGCAGTCACCATGTCCGAGACGGTTGCCAAGGCAAGAAGTCTCGATGCGGGAAAGATCATCAAGGAACATGTAGCACCATTAATAAAAGGAGGTGGTGGCGGACAGAAGACTCTCGCTACCGCGGGCGGTCAGGATGCCGGCAATCTTCCTAAAGTGATCGAGAGTGTGAAAGGCTTATTGTAAAGTCGAACTCTTCTTCTTCGTTTCCCCGTTTGGCCCCAGTTTCCTGTTTTCGAAATATACGAGTAGCGACATGCCGATGACAAGCACACATAGGGCCATACAGATTATCGCAAGGGTTTGGGCCATAAGCAGAGAAGGGCGTTCTTACGACTCAAAAATGCACAATTATTTCCGTTTCTCCGTATTTTTTGAACCGTAAAAATACTGTGAAACCTAAGAAAAACTACTTAATACCTCCGTATTTTTAGTATATCTACGTTTTCGTGTATTTGTGAAGGGAAATTTTAACCTTTAACATTTCCGAAACCTTTCGTATTTCCGGAATTCAATTATATTTGAACTACGAAACTAAACGTAGATCAATATTTAAATTGAATTATTATGAAAAGAGTTTTTAGAAATTCACTCCTTGTACTTCTTGTGGGAGCGTTGGCAATTCCGGCCACGGTGAATGCGCAGGAAAAAGGAAAAGATAAGAAGAAGGATAAGGAAGGCGAGCAGATCATCATTACGCGTACTGGTGATGGCGATGAGAAAGTGGTGATAGAATTGAAGGGAGATGATGTGCTGATCAACGGCAAGCCTGCGAGCGAGTACAAAGGAGAGAATGTGAAGGTGAGGCGCGCGAAGATCAAGGATGTATGGGCATTCGGCGGAAACAACGCTTTTGCTCCATCGATAGGAGAGTCTTTCAATTTCTTCAGCATGGATTCGAATCGCGCAATGCTCGGCGTGACTACTGAAAAATCAGAGAAGGGTGCGGAGATTGAATCTGTGAATGAAAACAGCGCTGCGGCAAAGGCAGGACTGAAGAAGGGCGACATCATTAAGACTGTAGATGATACCAAGATCGAAACTCCTGATGATCTTTCTAAAGCCATTCGTTCGAAGAAGCCCGGAGATAAGGTAACGGTTACCTATATCAGGGATAAGAAGGAGCATAAGACAACGGCGGAACTGGGCAAATGGGAAGGAGCGAGGATATTCTCCACAAGCCCGGGACAAAATTTTAATTTCAAGATGGATGACCTCGCGCTTGAGAACTTCATGCCAAGACTAAAGGAAATGGAAGTGCATGGTTATATGTCACCTGCACGCGGACCGAAACTTGGAATTTCTGTTCAGGATACTGAGGAAGGAAAGGGTGTGAACGTGATCGATGTGGATGATGAAGGCAGCGGCTACAAGTCGGGCATTCGCGAAGGCGACGTGATCACTGAAGTGGATGGCAAGGCCGTAAACAGCGCAGATGAAGTGGCGCGCATCATCAGACAGAGTAGGGAGAAGACTTCTGTTACCTTCAAGATTACCAGAAACGGTAAGACCCAGACCCTTGATGTGAAGATTCCCCGTAAGCTTAAGAAGGCAGATCTTTAATTACATATATCTCGTGTGCATTGGCTCCCGGAGACGGGGGCCTTTTTTGTTGGACCAGGGGCAAATTACCGCCGTCAACTATTTCGGTACTTTTGCACTTTGATGAAAGGCAATTCCGAATACGAAGTGGTTGTTGGCCTCGAGGTGCATGTTCAATTACTCACGAAGAGTAAATTGTTCAGCGGAGATAGTATTGCTTTCGGCGCAGAGCCAAACACCCAGGTTAGTCCTGTCACTCTTGCTCACCCCGGAACCTTGCCTGTGATGAACAAGGCAGCGGTAGAGATGGCAGTGAAGATGGGTCTGGCTTGCGAGTGTACCATCAACCGTCGGAACTTCTTTGCACGCAAGAATTATTTCTATCCTGATCTTCCGAAAGGATACCAGGTTTCGCAGCACACTGCGCCCATCTGCCTAGGGGGAAAGATCAGCATTACAACAGGAACCGGAAAGAAAGATGTTCGCCTTAACCGAATTCATCTCGAAGAAGATGCCGGTAAAAGTCTGCATGATGTGGGTGAGAATTACACAAGCGTTGACTTTAACCGCGCAGGCACTCCGCTAATAGAGATTGTGACTGAACCTGACCTGCGAAGTGCCGATGAAGCATTTGCATTTGTGAGCGAGATAAGAAAGCTCGTGCGCTACCTTGGAATCTCCGATGGAAACATGGAGGAAGGAAGCCTTCGATGCGATGCAAATATTTCCGTAAGGCCTGAAGGCGAAGCAGCTTTAGGAACGAGGGTGGAGGTGAAGAATCTGAATTCCATTCGAAATGTAAAACGTGCAATTGAATATGAGGCGGGGAGGCTGATTTCCTTGATGGAAAAGAACGAGCCCATCGTACAGGAGACACGCAGCTTCGAGGCAGGGAGCGGCACTACCTTTCCCATTAGGGGAAAGGAGGAGGCGGAAGACTATCGCTATTTTGCCGATCCTGACATCTCACCCTTTCATCTCGAAGAAGAATTTATTGCTTCTGTAAAAAATGAAATTCCTCTCCTGCCTGCGCAGCGTATCAACATATACATGGAAAGATTCGGACTTTCCGCTTACGACGCGGCGGTGCTCACAGAGGAAAGGCCGATAGCGGATTATTTCGAATCGCTCATTGCAATGCTTGAAAAGCCGGGAGTAGAAGAGTTGAATCGTCGAGCGAAGCAAATCGCAAACTGGATTCTGGGCCCCGTAAAAACATGGTTGAACGAGCAGAATGAGGGAATTGATTCATTTCCAATTTCGAGAAAGTCACTGCTCGATCTCATCGACCTCGTGGCACAAGGAAAGGTTAGTTTCACAGTAGCATCTACGAGAGTTTTTGATACGATGTTGAAAGAACCCGATGTAGAACCATTTGTTGTTATTGAGAGAGAGAATCTCTACCAGCAATCGGATACTTCATTCCTTGAGCCCATTGTGGAAGAAGTGCTGCAGAAGCACAGCGATAAGGTGAAAGAATATCAGAAGGGGAAGAAGGGATTAATCTCTTTATTCATCGGCGAAGTGATGAAGCGCTCGGGCGGAAAGGCCGATCCAAAGCTGACTTCGGAAATGCTGATGAAGAAATTGAAAAAGTAAAT
>CBINHQ010000009.1:0-18036 GCA_966250475.1 uncultured Chitinophagaceae bacterium | reverse complement strand
TCAGCAAATCGAAGTTCAGATTATAAAGAATTCCATCGGGTATGATGATTACTCTATTATATTTTGTTCGCGATGCTATCGGCTTCCAAAGCATTTCATGAAGGTCATGAAGCTCCGGAAGCAATTCACTTTCTCTTCCTCCCGAACTGACAAGAGTGTTTATTTTCCCTTCAAGATCATCAACAGAAAGTTCGATTAGTTCCCTGCTCGCCTTGTCGGCCACCAACGCATACAGCGAACTGTCTACAAAAAAGAACCGAATAATCGTTGTGCTGTCCGGCAGGCTTGATTGCAACTCAGGCAATGTTTTGAAAATAGTTGCATATCTCATCTTGTAGTACGCGGGATACTCCTGTTTCACTTGTTCCAGGTGCGCCTCCCACTTCGCAACGAGTTCCATGTAATCATTCATCAACTCACTGTTAGGCTTGTCACCTTGCAGTGATGAAGTCAATGCCTTCTTCAATTCTTGTTCCTTATGCTGCATTGATTCTGGAAATCCGCTAAACTGAATCGCCTGCTGCCTGTCGAGACGGCTGCGTATGCGCGTGTACAACGCCGACTCATGCAGATTGATAAACTTGTCAAGGTGCATTGCCTTGCCTGTGAGCTTACCCAACTCCAGTTCTATCTTCTTCGCAAAATCAATCAACTCCTGGTGCTCCGCTATCAATATGTTCACGCTCGCCGGATCTTCAATCAATATTTTCTTCTTCTCAATTATATCCAACGCCTCATTCATGCGCATTGAAAGTCTGTTCAGAAAGGTGCTATCTCTTCTTGACTCCATCTCATATTCCGACTTCGCCTGGATCAGAATCGCCGCCGGCCTAAAGGCATCCATCTGTAAAGAATCGAGCAACGTTGATCCATCCTTCATCTTATCATCGAGGATCGACAGCGCCCTCGTGCAAAATGACATCGCCTCTCGGTATCGTTTTGCAATGAAGTTGATCTCTGCTATGTTCAATAGCTGGTTGAATCCTTGCAGACTTCTGCTCTCGCCTACGGTACCAAGGTATTGATATACCTTATTTGCCAGTTGAATTGCTCTTCCGTAATCACCACTCTTCGCATAAAACAAGGAAGCATTCCTGAGGAAGTCCATATAAATATTATCATACTGACCCTGGAACGATTCTTCATATAATGACTCGCTCTTCGCATAGAATTCTCCTGCCTTCGCAAACTCCTTCCTTTCTTCGTGAATCTTTGCCAGCGTGAAATACGCATCTCCTGCCCAGAACAGGTAGTCTCCTTCATCTTCTCCCAATTTGCTCAATCCTTTTTGCAGGTAATCGAGTGCGATTTCATTTTCATGTATCGCATGATAGTACTGTCCCAATAATATTTCAGAAATGAAAATCCCAGGGTGGGATGCGTCAAGGCTCTTCTTCTTTTGTTGATAAGAATAAAGCAGTAATGGCCCCGCTTTCCCATATGCACCCATCTCCTTATGCAAACCCGCAAGATTATCGATCGCCTCAAACAAGCCTTCCATTGCTGAAAGCCTCTTCGGTCCCTCCACACTTCCCGCCAGAAAATGCTGAAAATTTTCTATTGAACTCTGCATCGCATTCATCGCCTCGGTCTTCTTTCCGTCGGCACTGTACAATGCAGCCAGGTTGTTCTGAATATTCGCCGGACGAAAATATTTGTTGATGTCATCCGCCGGCATTTCCTTCAAAGCCTCTAATGCCACATTGAATAAATATGCTGTGCTGTCATATTTCGATGCATACCACATCAGCGATGCCATCGCGCTCGCCGATAAATACCTGCTTTCCGGTGGTGTGTTTTCGTTCGCTTCTCTTATCGCCATTGCCTTTCGATGGTGATGCAACGAGAGCGAAATCTTCCCAAGCCTGTGCGCATAAATTCCCATATTGTATTCGCACTGCGCCACGTTCTCCTCATCTCGCTTAGGATCGAGCAGTGCAAACTCCAAAGACTTTGCAGATGCATCATATCCATCCTGATTTTGCCCGATGGAAGAAAAGAAATCTGCCGCCTCGCGGTATGCCTCCACCACCAGTGAAGGTGTTGCATTATTCGCTACCAATGAATCTATCAATCCCAAAACACTGCGCCTTGCGCCATCCACACCTTTTAATTCCTTTGAAATCTTTCCTGCAAATGAAATGTAATGAACCAGCGTGTCCAGTTTTCCCTTCGCAATAAAATCTGCGATTTCATTGTGTATTATACTGTCTGCTCTGTGAAATTCTTTTGAGTCTATTGCCTGGATCAATGCTGTAGAACCTGGTTTTGCCTGAGCCAATAATTGCCATGAGATGGCTACTGCTCCCAGCACAGAAGCAATAAGCAGGGATCGTAAAAACATAATCTATTTCTTATTGATGGCCTGTAATAACTCCGGCGCCCTTGGATAGCCGGATCTTGCTATGTATTCTTTCGCCTTTTCCTTTTCGCCTCTTCTCAAAAATTCAAGCCCAAGGTACCAGCTGGCATCCTTATGAAATGCGCTGGAAGTATCTGACGCCACCACCGTCAGCTTTCTAATTGCGAGATCATGATCACCATTTGCCTGACCCGCTACTCCAATGAAATATGATAGCGTATCACTGCCTGGGTTTTCTTCTTCCAGTTTCAACCAGGATTGCAGCGCCTTATCATATTCCTCATTCTTATATTCCACCATCGCCTTCTGGAAATCATAATTTGTGCTCACTCCCATCACGGTTGGGAGTCCCGGGTCGGGAGAATAATATTGAGAGTATAATTCCTTATTCACGTTTCTTCCAATGAGGAAGAACCACGCAAACACACCAGCCAGCACAATGACAGACGCTGCCACCAGCCATCTTTTCCCCTTCATGCGGCGAAATTTTCCTGTTTCACCCGGAGGTATCACTCGCATCTCGGGTTTGTTTCCCCGAAGATGTTCTTCCAATGATGCTTCCTTTATTCCCAGCATCAACATCCTCACCTCATCTACCTTCTTTCTCAGCGCTGCATCGTTCGACATTTCGAGAGCAAATGATGCCGATTCCGCACCATCCATTTCATTGGTGAGATACCTTTCTATTCTTTCAAGTTCTTCTGATGTTATGATGTTGTCGTATTTCAAGGAGTATTGTTATTTGTTCAAAATGATACGGCGTAATTTTTCAAGGCAACGGTATTTATTATTCTTCGCTGTTGCTTCGGTCCATCCAAACCTTTCGGCTATCTCTCTCATTCGCTGCTTCAAATAATAAAACCTATGTAATACTTCTCTGCAGGGTTCTCCCATAGTGGAATAACCGTCCTTTACCTTCTTTAAGTATTCTTCATCTTCGTTGTCCAGTTTTAATTCCTGGATTTCATTCATTTCTGATATGTCAATCGAATCAACCTTCATCTTCTTCCTGCTCCTCAATTGATCAATCAAGTTGTATTGCGCAACCCTGAACAGGTATCCCTGGAAATTATCTACAGTGTCGAATGAAACTCTTTCTAGTTGAATATTCCTCCACACTGCCAGGAATGCCTCATGGTACACATCCTTCGCATCTTCCTCTGTGCCGCTATTCTCCAACACATAATTTCTAATCTTTGGAAAATTCGAGGCATAGATCGACCTGAGATGTTTCTCATCATTCGCTTTTAGGTAAGCATCCCAGTCGCCAGGCTTGTCTAATTTGGGGTCAACCATGTAATTATCTACAGGAACCCAAGATAAT
The DNA here is from genome assembly GCA_966250475.1 of uncultured Chitinophagaceae bacterium. Lineage (GTDB taxonomy): Bacteria > Bacteroidota > Bacteroidia > Chitinophagales > Chitinophagaceae > CBINHQ01. Next base: position 14,350 of record CBINHQ010000009.1, on the reverse strand, counting down.
TAAATTACAAGTTTCCCCCTAGCCATTCCAGTCAAAATAAAAACGGATCAGCTATCTGCTTTTTCATTCTATCATTTACCTCAAAATTCTCCGAAGCATTTCTGAATTAACATCGGAATTAAAGAGAAAGGTCATCATCACGAATCTGTTCGCTAGCATGATTTTTATCAATTCACCCTGATTTAATTCAAAAAATATTGTTCCTGGATGATGACAATTGTTAACCCGCGCCGATGTAAGGAAACAGGCTATCTCACCTAACTACTGTTATGAATAAGATTTTCTACCTGGCCACGCTCCTGGTACTGGTGAACAACGCATCTTTCTGCCAATCCGGCGAAACAGAACCCAATAACAGCTTTACAACCGCAAATGCAATATTCGCCTACGATCAGGTGGAAGGTACTATTGGCGGCGGAGATGCGGAGGACTACCATTCTCTGGATTTCAATTACAACGGCGAAATCAACATTAACCTCGAGTTGACGAATACTGGTTCCAATGGCCCGCAACTTCTAACGCTTAGTTTATTCAATAGTCTGCAGATGGTAGGTACCTATGTTGGAAACACGTACCAGGTTAATCTTTGGGTGGATGAAGGCTCCACGGAATATTTTCCGATTCGGGTTTGCGGCTTGGCAAAAGACCAATACATCATCAGGATGCAGGCTGCCGACGATTTCGAATACATTATGGAATGGTATCCCTCCAATACCTACAATATAGATGATTTGTATATTGGTTACAACGATTTTCCACCCTATGCCAGCCCCTTTACCTTCAATGTAGAAAAGGAAGGAAGCATCGGCTACAAATACTGGGGAAATACTAACGTTGATACTGTCGACTATTACACCACAATTCTTCCGGCTGCGAATTACGATAGCGTTGAACTCAGGATCAAAGCGAGTAACACTCAGTGCGCCTCGCCGAAATGGATTCAGTACTTCCTCTATCGAAATGGAAGTCCCACAGCTTTTGCCTCGGGATATGTTGGTGGAAATCCTGCTATTCCCGCGTTTGAACAGGGTAGCAGCAGAATTCCTCTAAGCAATATGCAGCAGGGCGACAACCTCCTCGTCAAGATCGTGACGAATGGCACCTTCGGTTATTCCTTCATCACTACGTATAAAGATATTTATGATGATGACGAAGAGAACTGCGACATCTCAGATGCCATTCCTCTCGAACCCGGCTCTACCGCTCATGGCAATGTTGGAGAATATGATGAAGTAAACGATGTGGTCATCGATGAGTGTGACACCTATAAGATCGTGGCGCCCTTTCCCGGATCTGTCAAAGTGTATGTGACTGCAACCAACACCGATTGTGATGGAGATTATTACTCCCTCGATGCCGAGATACTCGACAGGTATGGGAACTCTCTTGACTATCCTTCCCTGGTATATTGGGACTATGCTCCCTGCAACACCACCATTACTGACACAATCAAGATTGGATCATTCACCGCAGACACTTTCTATCTCCGCATCTATCCTGGCGGTTATGGAAGAGTCAATTACTCGATTAGATACGAAGTAGTCGACAGCACTGGTAATATCGATGTTGAACCAAACAACACCTTCAACACCGCTGTGCCCATCAGCCCCGGCGAAGTGAAGGGAGGAAATGTACGCTTCAACACCACAAACTTCCATGACGACAAGGATTTCTACAAAGGTTCGATGCCTGAGGATGGAAACATCAGGGTATACCTCAAAGTCATTTATCGTGGCGAATCACTTTCGGGCCAGATCAGTCTTGTAACGAATGGTTACTTCACCTACCACCCCATTCCTAACCCGGGAGATATTGGTCTCCTTCAGGATTCCATCTATATCGACACTTTCGATATATGTGGAATCAGAAAGGGTGATATCAGCTTCGAGCTTCGTACCACAGGTAACCAACGTCCATTTGAATACGAGTTGATGTATGAAGTCACCGAAAACCACGCAAGCGATGACGATGAAGAATCAAACAACAGTTTTACGGAAGCCAAACGTGTTGGAAGCAACAGCCTGCAGAAAGGCCACGTCAATTACATTCCGGTGAATTCTTCAGTGGCAGATACCTATGATTATTACAAGATGGTATTTACCACCACTGACAGCCTTAAGCTTCAACTGCAGGCCACGAATGTGAACTGCTACCCTGGAACCGTCAACAACCGGAACATCATAGTTAGAGGATACAACAAGAATCAAAGCCTGATTTTCGCCCGGAACATCGGCAACACTACCAGTGTTCCTTCAGGTGCAACTGTCACTGACAGTATTAAAATAAATGTGATTGCGCCGGATACGATTTATGTTCGCTTCGAAGCAAACACCAGCTTCAAATACCAGTTCACCACCAACAGCCGTCTGCCGTATTCCGGATTCTACATCGAAGGCGACACTGCAATCTGCACCGGCTTTCAAACCTACAAGGCGGTGAATCTTGCAGATGAGCCCGTCAGCTTTCATTGGTCGCTACCTGATGGAGGCGGAGTGCTCAATTTCCAGGACAACATTGCTACCGTGCAATGGAATACTACTGGTAACCGGAGAATTCAACTCTATCTTTCTAATGCTGCTGGAAACTCTGTCATCAAGGAACGCACCGTTATCATCAACGGTATTGCGCCGACGCAGGTACCAGTTGCATACAACTTCGCCCGTACGCTCAGTACAAGCGATTTTCCTCCCGGCGCTACTGCTAAATGGTACAGGAATGATATCGAGATCCCCGGAGCAACTAATCCAACTTATTATGCAGCCGATGCCGGAAGCTACACCGTGAGATTCGCCAGCGACTGCGGCGCCGGTCCTGCTTCCAATGCAATCGTGTTTGCCGATCCCGCACTGCCGCAAACAATCAGCTTCATGCCAACCCCACCCGTTGCGATGTCACCAACGGCATTCGTTAAGCTAAACGCAACAGCAAGTTCCGGACTCCCAGTCTACTACCAGAAAGTAAGCGGACAAGGAACCATTCAAAACGATACATTGTTCATCACAGGTAACAACGCGGTTGGAAACATCATCATCAAAGCCATGCAGCCCGGCGACGATGTGTACAGCCCTGCTCCGGATGCCTTCGATACGATCGTCGTTGTTAAGGGTACACAATCCATCACCTTCGGTTCTATTCCTGACCAAATACTGAACTCAACAGATCTTTTACTCGGTGGAAGTTCATCCGCCGGACTTCCGATCACTTACCAGATTATCGCAGGTTCGAACATTGCTTCACTCAACAATCTCAGCGGTGCCAATACTTCCCTCAACAAACTCGGCGCAGGAACAGTCACGCTAGGAGCGATCCAGAATGGAAATGCTAACTACCATCCCGCCGATCCGGTAGAACAAAGCTTCTGCATTGGAGTGAGAACGCTCACGCCGATCATTGGCGACATCAACCCCTGCCTCGCTACCTATCAATACGTCACCCAAAAAATTCCAGGTGCGAATTTTGAATGGACACTCAGCGGCGGTGGCACTCTCACCACTCACAATGATACTGCATGGGTGCAATGGCAAACACCAGGCACCTACATCTTGAAAGTAAAGGCAAACAGTCCATGTGATCCAATCTACACAGATGAGCAGGAGATCAGCATCACAACTTCCGATAACAATCCTTCGCCCGTTACAGGAATGCTTCCCATAAATGAGGCTCAGGGTCAGCAATTGCCACTTCGACTCTCATGGATTCCCGGAAGCAATACAGTGGACTACGATCTTTACATCTGGGACTCTACTGTCGCTGAACCTCCCACACCCTATGCCTCAAACATCACCAATGTATTCTACACCATCCCTGCGAATGCATTCGACTACAACAAATCATATAAATGGAAAATAGTTTCGAAAAACCCCTGCAGCCAAACTGAAGGCCCCATTCAAACCTTCCGTCTCAGGCCGCTCGCTGACCTTGTCGTTAGCGACGTACAGGCACCATCTACTGCAAATTCGGGTCAGACGATTTCCATTAGCTGGAAGGTTACCAATGCAGGCCCCGGTCGCACGTTGACAGATGAAGTATGGCAGGATGCGGTTTTCTTTTCCTTTGATACAATGCCCAACTTCGCGGGAAGCTTCAATTGGGATCCATACTCATGGAATGCGCTCACTGCGCAGGGAAAACCGCTGGTGGCAGGAACAAAGCAGAATGTGGCTGCCTTAGATAGCGGCCAGTTCTATACAAATAGTATTGACTTTACACTTCCGATTAATTACAACCAACCGCTGTACGTCTATGTCATCACAAACTACCCTCGCAAGGTAACCGCTCCCATGCAGGTGACAGTGTTGAATGACACGGCGCGTGCTCCGGATCCTATCAATGTAATTCTATCTCCAACTCCTGATCTACGGGTGGACAGCGTGTTTTCTCCCACTACCACTTTTTCTGGAAGTACAATCAACGTTACTTACAAGGTGAAGAATCATGGTGTACTCACGCCTGTCGGTTCCAAGTGGGTAGACTCCATCTTCATTTCCCAATCGCCATTGTTTGAGAGAAGCCAATGCATTCCACTCAAACTACCAAAGGCTAACGGATCATATTATCCGAATGCAGTTAATGCAAACCAATTCATCAACACGCAACTTCAGCCTGACAGTTCCTACACAAGGAATGTGGAAGTCGTGATTCCGAATTTAATCTTCGGCACTTGGTTCATATACGTGAAGACTAATTCCGCCGTTTCGGGAGAAAGCATTCTCTACGAAGGAGCGCTAGTCAACAATAATGTGAACAGAAGTCAGGTTGAAATATTCCTTACTCCAACGCCCAAATTAACCGTTAACACCTTATCTGTCCCAATAACAACCGCCAGCACTACACAACCCATAGGCGTGAACTGGATCATCAAGAATGAAGGCTTCACCGATAACATCGAAAAGGCAAAGGGTCATCATCTCTATGGCCTGGCTGGTCATTGCCCCTGCACTGCGCCTCCCGGTCAGAACTGTATTGGATCACCAATTTATCACGATCACCTCATTCTTGGTTCGAGTTACTGGCTCGATCGCATCTATCTCAGCAAGAATGGCGATGGTCTTGACATTTCCGAAGCGTTGATGGTAAAGGAAATAAAACACGGCACACAACCATTCATGGGAATGATCTATCCCGATGTGATCACTGAGTGCGGATATGGTGAAGGAGAAGTCAATACTCAAACTGCCTTGCACGCAGGCAGGACGTTTCCTACCACTGCCAACTTCAATCTGCCTGCAGACCTCGATACTGGATCCTACTATGTCTATGTGTACACCAATCCCACGAGAACCGTATTCGAATATCCCGGCACGCCGCAGATCAAACGAAGCGAATTGCCAATCGTAGTACAACGCCCCGATGCGATTGCGCCTACTGTTACGGTTCCAGCGAACTCCACAGGCGGTCAATCAATTGAAATCAGTTACCGAGTGATGAACAATGGCCCAGGCGTAGTCTTCAATCACGTTCGCCGCGACAAAATCTACATCAGCAATTTCCCTGCCTTCGACATGAGTGCGCAATTGATCGGCACGCAAGAGTTTGTGGAAGATTTGCAGGTCGGCGTTCCTGTCGAACATACATTCAACTATACACTACCCGCTGAGGCCACAGGTAATAAATACTTCTATGTAATCACGAATTACGATAGCACATTCAAAGAAACGAGTCATGAAAATAACACGAGCGGGTCGGCAATGACACTTGTGAGCGCGGCCATTCCCAGCGACCTGGTTGTTTCTGCCATGCAGGCTGCAGACACCGTGTTCACAATTTTCAATAACAACATTTACTATACCGTTACCAATAATGGTGCAGGCGCCACTGCCGGAACCTGGGTCGACAGTCTCTTTGTGAGCTGTAACCCTGTGTTCAATCCTGCCACTGCGTTCTACCTCGGACGCAAGGAGCAATCACGAACCATTGCCAATGGTGAGAATTATTCTGACACGATAAATTTTAACACGACCATTATGTCGTATGAACTCAGCAGCTGCTTCCCTGAAAACGACATGTCGAACGCCTATTTCTTCATCAAGACCAACTCGAATCTCGGAACATACGAGGCGGGAAGCATCAACAACAATGTTAGTGCGGCGACTCAGAAAGTATTCCGAAATCCATTGGTGGATCATGAAGTGATGCGTATCGGAGTTCCCGATACTTTGATTGTCGGTCATGCATACCCTGTAAACTGGACTGTGAAGAATCTTGGTTTCAAGCCTCCGCACACCTATTATTATTCCTATGTGGATGTGGTGTATTTCTCCACCGATTCTGTCTATAATACAAATGCTGTTCTTGCGAATTCATTCCTCAAGTACGCACTAATTAATAGGAATGATACCCTTAGGGATCAACGTCAGGTTGTCGTACCAAACATCGCAACAGGCGATTACTATGCGATGGTATTTACTAATGCGAACAAGAATATCAAAGGTGAAAAGGAATACGATAATAATGTAAACCTCTTGCGAAACCCAGATGGGTCTGCAAGAAAGGTTCACGTAGTGCGACCATTGCTTTCCGACTTACGTGATACAATTCTTTCCGCACCGTTACAGGTTGCAGTAGGTCAGCCAATCACCGTCATCAATCGCGTTACCAATGCGGGACAAGGTGCTACTTATCCCAATTCATGGAAGGATGAGCTCTATCTCTCAAGCGATTTCACCATTACAAACAATGGGGGCGACAGGCTGCTAAAAACCAGAACGCACAACGGCGTGCTACTTCCAGGTGAATCCTATCTCGATACCATCACTGCTACCATCCCTCTCACTACCGTTCCCGGTAACTATGTGTTGATTGCAGCTGCTGATAAAAGAAGTGACGTAGTGGAAGCAAGCGAGCTGAATAATAATGGATTCAGCCTGATAGACGTGTATACTCCGCCTACATCCGATTTAATAGTAAGCGAAGTGAATGCTCCCGACACTGTTTACCTTGGTTATGCGATCGACTCGGTAAAATGGGTTGTGCAAAATGCATCAGCCAACGAGGCAAGGGGCGTGACAAGAGACGGAATTTATCTCTCCGCTTCCGGATACTTCGATTCTACTTCCGCTCTAATAGGAATCAGAAACAAGAATATCAACATGTCGCCGCTTGCAAGCGACTCTCTGGGATTGAAGCCATTGGTCGATAATGTTATCGAAGGAGACTACTTCATCTTAGTGAAAACAGATCTCACAGATAATATTCCTGAAAGCGATAAGTCAAACAATATTACCGCCTCACCGTCGCCAATTTATGTTAAGGTGAAGGAGCTTCAAATGAACGTTCCTGAGAACAACACCCTCCAGGATGTCTCGAGGTATTACAAACTGCTGATCCCTGATTCACTCATCGGGTCAACTATCATGATCTCGCTAAAGACTAACGATTCGCTCACCGTACGGAATGAAATGTTTGTGGGAGGCGGATACATTCCTTCGGCCGCAGCATTCGACTATCGTTTCGAATTTCCGAACTACGGAAACCAACGAATCGTGATGGCTTCCGTTACCAATCCTGTTTATTACATAAGAATAAGCTGTGTTTCGCCCAACCCCGTGCTGCAGCAAATCACACTCAAAGCAGAAAAACTTCCATTCGCGATCTTGAATGTGAACAGCAACTCCGGCGGTAACATCGGCAACGTGACGGTGAAGATCAGCGGTTCCCTGTTTGTAGATGGAATGACGTCAAGGTTGAGCAACGGAAGCACTGTGATCAATTCCTCCGCCGTGTACTTCACAAACAGTATGACTGTTTTCGCCACATTCGACCTGCGCAACAAACCTCTCGGTATCTATGATGTAACGCTGATCAAGCCCGATGGAGATGAAGCAGTACTCGAGAACGGATTCTCTATCGTCCCTTCAAACAACGGCGGACTCATTACTGGTACGGGTCCTAACACTGGCGCAGGCGATGGCAACGAACCAGGTTGCGATCCCGGTTCACCAAGCGGAATGAATTCACAGCTCGTGATTGACCTCGTGGTGCCGCCTAAGACATTGCTCAGGCGACCTGTGGTGATTCAGATACACTATCATAATCCAACAAACTCTGACGTCCCCGCTCAATCACGTGTACTGTACAGCGAAGCAGGCATGCCTCTCTCATTCACAAGGGAAGGCGTTGTAAATGGCACTACCTCGCTTTACCTCGAGTTGACTGAGCCAGGTGGTCCTCCGGGAATCATTCGAGCAGGCGGAAGTGGAACCATCACCGTGTACACGGTAGCTCCAGACACAGTGCCACCAAATGCTATCGTTCACTTTAAAATAAAATAGTCAGCAACGATCAATTATTGAAATATGAACACCAGGAAAATATATACGGTATTGCTGATAATGATATTCAATGCCGCCGCATTCGGCCAGAATATCAACAACCCGAACAAGCCCGGTCCACTCGGCACACAAGTGAACACGCTAACAGGTAACCTGTTCCTCCCACGCACAGACATTTTCGTGGGCGGTCGCGGACTCGACATCGACATCAGTTTTTATTACAACAGTTACCTAATGTCGGAGGATTTGGGCTTCGGAAATGGTTGGAATTTCTATTATGCCATCAGGTACAACCGCGATACTCTTCCCGGAAGAAAGCTAATTGTGTGGGGCGATGGGAGAGAAGATAAATATGATTCCCTGCCCGATGGAAAATACCAATCGCCGCGCGGGTTCTTCACAAAATTCGAGGAGTATCAACCTGGAAAGTACAAATTGACCGAGACTGATAACATCACTTATTATTTTGACAATCCCACACACCGAAAAGTAACGCGTATTGAAGACCTCAATGGAAACTTCATCAACTTCTCCTATACCGACAGCCTGCTCACTTCACTCGTGAATGGTGCAGGACAATCGATCAACTTTACATACAATCCCGCAGGAAGACTAATTAAAGTAACAGATGCCATTGGCGCTCCACCGAGAACATTCAATTATTCTTACGATCCTGCCGGAAACCTTAAAGAAGTTGCCGATCCACTCGGTGGTAAATATGAATACACCTATCTCATCAACGGTCCGATGGCTACCGTGTCAGACAAGAATGATAACAAGATCAACATCATCTATGCCTCCGACATGAGTACGAGCGAAATCATCGGATGCAACAAGCGCATGAGCTTTTCTTACGACACTGCCACGAAGACCACGATCGTTACTGACTACCTGGAAACAGGAAACCAAATTACAAAGTACACTTATGAGATAGTGGATGGCAACTCCTGGATCAGTTCCATCGCAGGCAATTGTTGCGGATTCAATCTCAGCTACGACTACGATGAACATGGTAACATGATCAGGATGAAGGATGCGAACGGAAACATTTATACTTACACTTATGATGAGCGTGGAAACCTTCTCACCGCCACTGACCCTATTGGCGGAGTAACGAAGTACACCTACAATTCCAAAAACCTGATTGAGACCGCTCGCGATCCTGAAGGAAATATTTTCGCGATGACCTACGACGCTGCTGGAAACCTCACCCAAATGGTAGCACCAGGCAATAATATTTATAAGGCGACATACAACTCTTCAGGCGACATCATAAGCAGCACCGATCCCAAGGGAAATACTTACACCTATAGTTACGATGCCTATGGATATCCCACTACTGTATCCGGACCCGAAGGCTACCAGGCAACACTTTCTTTCGATTCGAGAGGAAGACTCCTTTCGTATGTAGACTCAAGAGGCCACGGCAGATCTGCCGAATTCGACATCCTTGGCAGATTGAAGAAACTGACAGATCCCATCAATAACACTGTACAATTCACTTATGATGCCGAGGGGAATTTAGTTTCATACAAGACTCAAAACAATGAAACCAGTACATTCAGTTACGATGCAAGCAATCGCGTCGTGAGTGTAAGTGGTCCGACTGGAAATATTGGTGCATTTGCCTATGATGAAATGGATAACCTTCGTTCACTCACAAGTCCCGAAGGAAACAAGATCATCTTTAATTATAACAATCTCAACAGACTCGCAGGCATCAAGCTCGCCGATGATCACAACACGGTTTTTTCATACGATGGCAACGGCAATGTCACAAGAGTCGACCTGCCGAATGGTAACAGCTTCATGTACGAATACGACAAGCTGAACAGGGTCACATCTGTAAGAGACAATGAAGGTGTGCTCGCAAGTTTCACGTATGATAAGAACGGAAATGTAATTAGCTATACCAACGGAGCTGGCGCAGTTACAACCGCAACCTACGACAGCCTCGATCGCATGAGGAAGGTCACCGATCCACTGGGCAACAGCTTTTCATATGCCTACGACAAGAATGGAAACGTCACAACCCTCACCGACCGCGAAGGACGCACGAGCCATTACACCTACGATGACCTCGATCGCGTTAAAACATTTACCGACAACAATGGCTTCACCCTGACTTATGGATACGATGCTGAGGATAATGTGATCTCGCTCACCGATCAGAACAACAATACCACCTCCTATACCTACGACAGTCTCAACAAGAGAAAAACAATGACCTTCCCCGATGGCAAGTTTCTTCAGTATGGCTATGACAAGAAGGGAAATCTTACAAGCGTTAGGCAGGCCGACGGAAGCATGATCTTCTATCAATATGATGCCTTGAACAATCTAATCAGTCGTACTCTCCCCAATGGAGAAGTTTACAGCTTTACCTACGACCGGTTGAACCGCATTGTTGCCGTTACGAATAATGCAGGAACGATTAATATTGAGTATGATGATCTCGGAAGAGTCGTCTCCGAGAGTTTCAACGGTCGCATCAACCGCTACGAATACAACATCACTGGCCGTACGCAGACTACATTCTATCCCGACAGCACAATGGTGACGAAAGAGTATGACAGCCGTAACAGAATCGTCAGAATCCTCAATGATAGTACCGTGCTTGCAGAGTATGCATACGATAACGCAAACCAGATGACAGGCATGACCTATGCAAATGGTACGGGCGCCAATTTTCAATATGACCTTAGCGGAAGGCTCATCAGCGTTACTGCTAATGGTCAAGGTCACCTGAGTGCCAGTTATACCTATGATAAAGAGGATAACGTAACCACAATCACAAGAGCTGATAATCCTTCACTCTCAGAGAGCTTTCAATACGATAACGGCTATCGTCTCGTGAATTACAAGCGCGGACCTGGAGGCAGTCCTGTCTTTCAGCAGTCCTTCACCTATGATGCAGTTGGTAACCGCCTTTCAAGTACTACGAACGGCCTGCCCGTTACCTACACGATCAACAACCTGAACCAGATCACTTCCGTGAATGGTGTTGCACTCAACTACGATGATCGAGGAAACCTAATCTTCGACGGAAACTATCACAAGCGTTACGATCCCGATAACCGGCTGATCAGGGATTCGATTTCACCCTCAAACTTCATCTCGTATCAATATGATGGAATGAATCGCCGCATTGCGAAAATCACAAATGGGAATGTGAGAAAGTATAATTACAGCGGAGCAAAATTGATTGAAGAACTCGATGGCTCCGACCTTTTACTCAACCGCACCATCTTCTCCGGCTTCCTCTCACCTCTGGTGAATGAGCACAATGGTGAAAAATACTTCTATCACGCGAATGAGTTGGGCTCGGTAGAAGGAATAACAAACGAAAATGGAAGGCTGGTAGAAACCTATCGATACGATGTCTTTGGAAAACCGTCACGCTTCGATAGCCTCGGCAATCCTTTGTCTGCATCAATCGCTGGTAATCGCTTTGGGTTTACCGGGCAGGAGTATGACAGCGCCACCGGTAGTTACCGATTCTACTACAGAAATTATTCTCCTGCCACAGGTGTATTCAATCAACGCGACCTGATCGAATACGAAGATGGAATGGGAATGTATCAATACGTCGGCAACAACCCTGCGAATGGGATTGATGTTTGGGGATTGGAAGACTGTCCGCCCAGAAGGGAAAACATTTCATTGAAAGTATCATTCTTCAATGAGGTAATCCTACCATTGCTGGAAAAGGGAGGCGACTTGGAACTTCATTTAAATACTATCGAGGATCTTGGTAATATCAAGTTTCACAAATTTGAATACAAGCGGTTGATGGAAAAATCAATCCATAACCGGTTTAAGTTGGGCCGCAAATTTGAGGCTGCTCGCCAATCCTCCTTGGCTAAAAATCAGATGAAACAAGTGAGAAATTTGGAAGCAAATGTGGCAAACACGAAGAGCTCATGGGCAAAAACTACAGGGAAAGGTTTGAGTGATTTGGGAAAAGGCATGAATGTCATCGACAACCTGGTGAAGGGTGAAGCCTTTGCTTCTTCACTCGTTGATGGACAAAGTAATCCCCAGTACACCCAGGAGATTCAGGCTGGCGGAGATTTCGCATTGAGCTTGCTTGGCTGGGCAGGCCCCGGCGCTGTCTACGGCACAGCAGACTTCTTCGTGGAAGCAGCCACTGGAAAAGGCATTACAGAACACACAGCAGATGCCGGTCAGTTTTGGGGTGACTATTTTTACAATGATGCTTCAGAGAGAGACAGGGCAGCATACGAACATGCAAAAAGCATGGGCAAGGGTAAAGAATGGCTCGAGACGAGAAGAAGAATGGAAGAACGTGAGAGAAGAAACAAACAGCGCTCCAGATGTCCCGAAGGAGGTACACGCAAACCAGGAAGATGGGTGTGGGATACAGTAAAGGAAATGTGGGTACTGATACCAATAGATCCAAACATGATCATCGGCCCCGAAGGAGTGAAGGAAGAAAAATGGGTGAGTGTGAACGATAGGATGCCTTACACCATCTTGTTTGAGAATGATACCTCGGCCACGGCGCCTGCGAAATATGTTCGCATCACCACACCGATTGAACCCAAGCAGGATCCCTTAACATTCGAACTTGGCAGCTTCGGTTTCAACCGTCAGAGCTTCGACATTCCACAAGGCACGGTTTCCTATTACACCAGACTCGATGTACGCGATTCTGCAAATCTCTTTGTTGATCTCGTTGCTGGCTACGATCAAATACGAAACGAAGCGTTCTGGGAATTCCAAAGCATCGATCCGGTTACATTACTTCCTTCCGATGAGCCGCTCGCAGGATTCCTGTTCCTGCAGGATACATCAAAACCCGAATACGGAAACGGCTTCGTTAACTTCAGCATCAAGCCAAGATCAGATGCAATCACGCTCGATACCATTTCTGCCAGCGCGGAGATTGTGTTCGACAGCAACGAACCCATTCCAACTAATTTTCACAAGAACACTATCGATGCATTTGCACCAACTAGTCAATTAACAGGAGCCACTTCACCAGAGCCCGGCAAGGTCAAGCTAACATGGACGGGCGCCGATGACACCAATGGCGTGGGAATAGATTATTACACGATCTATGTTTCCTCCGACGAAACGAATTACAGCGTGCTGTTTCCAAGAGTGTATGGACTAGACACGACGTTTTCCCTTTCACCCGATTCCCAGAATGGCACCAATTTTTGTTTCTTCATTCTTGCAACGGACCTTGTCGGAAATTCGGAAGAATTGCAGCCAGGCGTCCCCCAATGCCTAACTGTAGGTTCTGCCCTTCCTGTGACATGGTTGTATTTCAACGGAACAAATCAGGGCAAGAACAACATCCTGAAGTGGGCAACCGCGAGCGAAGAGAACACGAGAGATTTCCGTCTCGAGAGATCGTTGAATGGAACTGATTACACTGTGATAACTGTCGTTCCAGCGGCGGGCAACAGTAGCGCTACGAACCACTACCAGTATGTCGATCAGAACATCGATCAACTCAACAGCCAGGTGATGTACTATCGGGTGAAACAAACCGATATCGATGGAAGGTTTACCTATTCCAGCATTGTGCAACTAACCTACAGAAATGATGGCGTGAAACCTTCGATTGTTTATCCAAACCCGACAACAGGAATGGTCAACATTCTCGTGGGCGACAGAAACCTGATCGGCACCACCGCCGTAATGACCGACCTGAACGGCAGGGTGATACAGCACATCCGGATCACCAGCGCCAATCAATCCATCAACATGCAAAACCTGGTGAATGGAATTTATTTGATACGATTGGGTGAAAAGGAAACGTTGAAAATTGTGAAACAATAGGGGTAGGGTATTGCCATTTGGTTTTCGCCTGTAGAGACGTAGCATGCTACGTCTCTACAACCCAAACCCAAACGCAAACCCAAACGCAAACGCAAACCCAAACGCAAACCCAATCGCATATGCAACCGCAACCCCAAACATAATCGCAACCGCAAACCCAATCGCAAACCCAACCGCAACCGCAACCCCAAACCTAATCGCAAACCCAAACGCAACCGCAAACCCAAACATAATCGCAACCGCAAACCCAAATGCAACCCCAATCG
>CBINHQ010000008.1:0-18405 GCA_966250475.1 uncultured Chitinophagaceae bacterium | reverse complement strand
CTTTCCTGATGAACTGCCAACAGGCCATCGCGCAGCCAACTGTTGCCACCGGAAAGAGCTATATCAATATCACAAGGCCTAACGGAGGAACATTTCTTCCCGGAGATACGCTTGAAGTGAGAGCGACTATTGCGGTAACAGGTGGAAGCAGTTCTTCAACCAACCGGGTAAACTACATCCGTTACGTTGATACAATCAATCTTGCCAAATTCGAATACATTCCTCAATCTTTGAAAATGCTGTCGAATGAAGGAAGAGTACAGGCATCTTATTCCGATGCTGCAAACTCGGACTCGGCGCATATCGATTATGCTTCGGGAAGACTTCGTTTCAACATTGGGGCAACTGCTGGTTCAGCAAACGCATTGACGCAGGGTACCGCAACTACAAACGCAGGATACCTCTGGGGTGCGCAACGCCCGACATTCTACAACAGCACTTGTATTCGAGTGTATGTGTATCGTGTAGTAATCAGGAATAATCCTGCTATCGTTGATCTCGACTCAACCATTGTGTTGAGCGCGGGAAACTTCAGGTATCGCATCGGAAGCAGCTCTACAGATCAGATCTCAGGATTCTCGAGGTATCACATAAGGATTGCACCAGACTATGGTCTTTGCTCCAATTCAAGCGGCGCAAATGCCATCCTTGGTGAATCGGGTGGTACGTTTGGTTCGGGAGTTGCGCAGAACAAGGCGGGAGGAACATCATTCGTACCGCCACCATACTCGTTTCTAAATTTCGGTAACAATACACCTAACGATAATTACTACGGAGTGGCGAATCGTACCAGTGCCAATGGAAGCACCAATCCGAATGTTCCGTATCCCAATTCCGCACGCGTATTCGGTATCTGGGATATCATCGGCGACCACACTGGCGCGGCAGATCCACTCGCGGGTAATCCACCTACAAACGACGGCTATGCAGTCATCATCAACGCAAGCTACCAGACTAATCGCGCTTTTACCCAAAACATCTCGGGACTGTGCGAAGAAACCTATTATGAATTCTCGGCCTGGTTCAGGAACATCTGCCGCAGATGCGGTTGCGACTCGAGCGGTCGTGGCGCAGGTTCTTCGGGTTATGTTCCCGGTCCCGGAAACGACTCATCGGGCGTGAGGCCTAACCTCAGCTTCCAGATCGACGGAGAAGAGTATTATACCAGTGGCAACATCCCCTATACCGGACAATGGGTTAAGAAGGGATTTGTATTCAAGACAGCGCCTGGACAAACTTCCATGACTGTTACGATTCGTAACAACGCTCCTGGTGGTGGTGGTAACGACTGGGCGATCGACGACATTTCTGTAGCGACCTGTCTGCCTAACATGCAATACTCGCCATCGATTACGCCGAATGTCTGCGAGGGAAACACGCTAACCATTCATGATACCGTGCGCTCATACTTCGACAACTATGTACATTTTAAATGGCAGCGAAGCACGAACGGAGGAAGTTCCTGGATTGATGTGACAGGGCCACTCGGACCTATTACGCCTGTATGGAATGGATCTTCATGGGAGTATGTTTCATCCTACACCATTCCGCCTGAGAACACCACACTCGCGGACTCTGCAGACCTCTACAGGTTGATCGTTGCGACATCTGAGAGCAATCTTACTGATGCAAACTGCCGCTCGACCGATCCGAATACAATCGTAACACTGAACGTGCTCGACTGCGGATTCCCGCTGGCAACGCGAATGTTATCCTTCACAGGTCGATTGAACAATGGAAGGTCATTACTACAGTGGAGTACTTCGGAGGAAACAGAGGAGATATTGTTTGATATCGAGAAGAGTCTCGATGGAAACAATTTCCAATTGATAAACACGATAAACGGCAATAACGATCCATCTGCAGTGCGAAATAATTATTCATTCACCGATCCGGAACTTGTTACCGGAAAAGCCTACTATCGAATAAGAATGCGTACGCTTTCAAGTCAGGTTTCATACACGAGAACACTGATGCTTGAGACAGGCCCTGTGAGCTTTGCATTCGCTACGGTGATCAACCCATTCAGCAACGCACTGCATTTCGATATTACAGCAGTGAGAGATGGAAAGGCTCGTGCAGAATTGGTAGATGCGTTTGGTAAAGTTGTCAAGCGCCTTAGCTTCGACCTTCACCAGGGAGTGAACCAGCTTTCATTTGATGGAACGTCTTCTCTCGCGGCAGGTATGTATGTGCTTCGGGTAGAAAGCGCGGGAATGATGATTATGCGAAAGGTGGTTAAAATTAATTAGCTAATTAGTTAATTAGTTAATTGGTTAATTGGTTAATTGTGATGATGTGTTGTGCTTCTTGAAGAATTTCTTTTGGAAGATCAAAAGAGTGATTACACCGATTGAAATGGATGCATCTGCGATATTGAATATCGGGCTGAAGAACTCAAATTCATTACCTCCCACAAATGGCACCCATGAAGGCCATTTCGCTCCTGTGATGATGGGAAAGTAAAGCATATCCACTACCCTTCCGTGCAGAAATCCAGCGTAACCGCCTCCGGGAGGAAACATCTGTGCTACGTGTGAATAAGAACTCTCTTCAAATATCATCCCGTAGAACATGCTGTCGATGAGATTGCCAAGTGCGCCCGCATAGATTAATGCAGCGCAAACGATGAATCCCCTGCTGTATCCCTTCTTCACAATCTTACCGAGGTACCAGGTTCCGAAGATCACCGCAGCGAGACGAAACAGCGTGAGCAACATCTTGCCCCACTCACCGCCAAACTCCCAGCCCCAGGCCATTCCTCTGTTTTCTATGAAATAGAGCTTGAACCATGATTGACCGAAGACCTCAGTCACGAGCCCGAAAGGATAGGATGTCTTGATCCAGATCTTCAATGCCTGATCAACAATTATGATGAGGCTGATTATGAGGGCTACGCTTCTGAGTTTCACCTTTTGATTTTTGATTGGCAAATATACTGTTTGATGCTGACTGGAATCGTTTTAACCACAAGCGATGCGTCATTCCTCGTAATAAACCCTCTTAACCCTTTGTGAAATTCCAGTCATTACCTCATATGGGATCGTCCCAGCCCATTCGGCCAGTTTCTGAATAGGAAGCTCTTTACCGAAGATGATCACATCATCTCCTTCCTTAACACCGGAAATATCTGAGACGTCGATCATCGTCATGTCCATGCAAACTGTTCCTACCACGGGGGCGAGTTTTCCCTTCACCCACATCTTGCCTACCCCGTTGCCCAACCGCCTGGAGAATCCATCAGCGTAACCAATCCTCACAGTGGCGATGATGGAGTCCCGGTCAACCACCGCCCTTCTGTTGTAGCTCACAGATTCTCCCTTTGGCACTTTCTTCAGTTGCGCGATGGTGGTTCTCAGCGTTGCTACCGGTTCAAGCTGTTGCTGGTGCGAACCTCCACTATCCACACCATACAGGCCGATGCCCAGCCTCACCATGTCGAGCTGAAGAGAAGGCAGCCTGAAAATCGCTGCAGAATTTGCAATATGCCGGAGGAATGAATAGCTGAGAGATTTTGAAAGTCTATCCGCCACTCCATTGAAGGTTTTGAATTGTGCTAAGGAAAATACATCCTGTGCCGGCTCTTCACTTGCGGCCAGGTGTGTGAAAACCGATTGCAATCTCACATGTTGATTCTTTCCCAGTATTCCTATCAGTCTGTCGACCTCATCAGGCTGAAATCCCAATCGGTTCATTCCCGTTTCAATTTCAATGTGCACAGGATAGGATGTTATGCCTGCATCCTGGAGAAAGCTGCCGAATTTTTCCAAAAGATGAAATGAAAAGATGTCCGGCTCGAGATCATTCTCGATAAGCAAGTCGAATGCTGATTCCTCCGGATTCATTACCATGATTGGAAGAGTGATGCCTGCATTTCGCAACTCCACCCCTTCGTCCGCATAGGCAACGGCGAGATAATCTACTTTGTGAAACTGAAGAATGCCTGCGATCTCTGCGCCACCGCTGCCATACGCGAATGCCTTCACCATGGCCATGATCTTCGTATTGGGATTGAGGCTTCGTTGATAGACTTTCAAGTTATGCGCGATTGCGTTGAGGTTTATCTCAAGCACAGTCTGATGTAGCTTCAACTCCAGCAATTGAACGATGCGCTCGAATGCAAACACGCGAGCGCCTTTTATCAATATGCTTTCATCTCTGAACTGCGAGGATCGAAACTGCCTGAGAAAGTCTTCCGTGGTGGCGAACCCTTCCACCTTGCCGGGAAATCCCTGCCTGATGGATTGCAGCCGCAAGTGCTTTGAAATTCTCTCGCCAATGCCGATGACTCTGTCAACTGCGTGCTTCTGCAATTGTTCGAGAATGAGCGAATACAATTGCTCATCCTTCAATGCGCTTTGGAGGAAATCGGAGAGAATGACAGTCTTCTTAGCATCCTGTCCCTGTTGTTCGAGAAAGCCGAGCGCGATTTCAAGTGAACTCAGATCGGCGCTATAGCTGTCGTTGACGAGAGTGCAATTATTGATTGCCTTCTTCAACTCCATGCGCATGTTCACAGGAGAGAGCAGGCGCATGCGTTCCGCGATCAGTTCATTTGCGTATCCCAAATGAAGTAGCACCTGCCAGCAGGTTATCGCATTCTGGATCGATGCATCATCTGTAAATGGAATAGTGATTGAAATCCGTTCCTTCTTCGAAGGATGGCTTGCCGATATTTCAGTCTCTCCGTCTCCATGTTTCACAGTTACATCCCGCAATAATGCAGGTCGTTTTGCATTTCGAAAAAGTATCTCTTTCTCTGCAAGCTTCTGTTCAATGGAGGCGAAGCCTTCGCTGTGTGCTTCACCAATGTTGGTAAGCACGCCAATGTCGGGGCGAATCATTTCCTCCAATCGCTGCATCTCCCCTGGCTGGGAAATTCCTGCCTCGAAGATAGCGAGCGTGTGTTCCTCCGACATCTGCCAGATGCTGAGCGGAACACCTGTTTGCGAATTATAACTTCGCGGGCTTCGTACAATGTTGTAATCGGCATGAAGGAGCTGGTAGAGCCATTCTTTAACAACAGTCTTCCCATTACTACCGGTAATTCCAATCACGGGAATATTGAAACGCCTCCGGTGATGCGCCGCCAGCTTCTGTAATGCATCAAGCGTATCTCTGACTAAAATGAGGTTGCTTCCGGGAAGATCTCCCTCCCTCACCTCTTCACTGACCACAAAATTGCGCACTCCCCGATTGTAGACTTCGGTGAGAAACTGGTGACCATTACGTCTTGGACCTTTGAGTGCAAAGAAAAGTGTGGTGGCAGGAGAAGGCAGCCTTCGGCTATCGAGTGCTAACCGAAGAATAGGTGCATCGCCTGCCTCGGATGATGAACCGACGATGCCAGCTATTTCATTTGCCGTATAATTCAATATAATTTTTATTAACTACCCTCAGTTGAACCATCGTCAACATCGGGAGGAATTCCTTTCTTATTCATGAATATAGAATAAAAAATGGAACCCGATATGCAGGCCATGATCACTCCAAGTGAAATGAACACCTGCGTAGGCTTATCGATCCATTGATTGATCCAGTGCTCGCCCAGCATTTTTATGCCGATGAACACGAGCACAATTGCGATTCCCTGTTGAAGGTAATCGAACTTGGAAACTGCACCCCTCAACAGGAAGAACAGGGAGCGAAGTCCAAGAACAGCGAATATGTTTGAAGTATAGATGACGAGCTTGTCACGCGAAATACCCATAACTGCAGGAATAGAATCCAGCGCAAAAACCAAATCAATAGCCGCGAGCATTATAACAACGATGAAGAGCGTTGTATACCTCCGCTTTCCATTTTCGATCACGGAATATTTCCCACCTCCATCGTGAGGTGTGAGGGGAATCACTCTCTTCATCCATCTATACACCCTCGTCTCATGAGGATCGAATTCCTCCTCATCGTTTGCCGTGAACATCTTGAACCCGGTATATACGAGAAACACACCAAAGATGTAGAGCACCCAGTGAAACCTGTCGACAAGCGCCACGCCCACTGTGATGAAGATTATCCTGAACACGATGGCCATTAAAATGCCGATCAGCAACACGCGGCCATAATGTTTTTCTTTTACACCGAAGGATGAGAAGATGAGTATGAATACGAAGATATTGTCGATGCTGAGGCTCCACTCCATAAGGTAGGCGCTGAGGTACTCGAGCGCGAGTGTCTGTCCGTCCTCAATCCACATGAAGATGAAGAATCCCATCGCAAGGCTGACCCAGAAAAAGGTCTGGTACAATGCCTGTCTAATTGTGACTGTCTTATTCTTCTTACTCAGCAGGCCCAGGTCGAAAGTCAGGGCAAGGACAAGAACTATTCCGAAGACGAGGTATGTGATTTGCTCTGCTGACATTTTAATTGATGATTCTTTTCAAACTACTCCTTCCCGGATAATTAAGCCGCGTATTTTCTCTTCCTCACCTCCTGGTAAATGAAGCCTGCAATAAGTACCAACAAAATTGGAACCACGATGTTTACGAACTGCCACGTTCTTTTCTGTTCGGAAACTTTCTTCGCATCGAGCAGGCGGAGGACGATTTCCTTGTTGCGAGTCTGGCTGATGGCTGGATTGCTCACAAGGTATTCGATGCAATTGAGCAGGAAGTCGCGGTTTGCAAACTGATATTCATACTGCGAACCCACGTTGAAGAAGTTCACGCCCATCGGCAGAGGACCATCCGGTGATACATCATTCAATACCATGTCGCCATCGGCCACTACGATCATCTTGTTGTCGAGCAGGTTTGTGCTGATGAAGGGAGTCCCCAGTTCATTCAGACTGTCAGCCTGTGTACTTGAAAGCCTGTTCCTGAAGAGTGAAGTGAACTTTCCTTCTAGTAATACCGCCACCGGAATGTCTTTCGATCTGAACTTCTCATCCTCCGGCACATTCCTGTTTTCATTGAGACTAATTAGTGCAGGCGTGCTAATCACTCGTGAGTTGGCCGATGAGGAAAGCAGCACGGTCTTCTCCACACCCGGAGTCTGTATGGTGTCCATTGAATTAACGAACCTTCCTGCCACCAATCCGAGATTCCTGGTAATGGAATGATTTCCTCGCGGTTCGAAGAGAGGATAATAGTTCCAGTGCAGAAACTCATACTGTGGATTCTCAGCGCTTCCACCAACAACGAAGGGCATGAAGTCGCATTGCAAATCCATCACGAGGGATGAATTGATGCGAACACCATAACGGAAGAGCATATCCGTGAGGTTGAGGTTTCTGTCATACGCGATTGTCTCGGGCTTGAAGCGAAGACTATCCTGTTCGGCAATGAGACCATCGATGAACATGAGTAGCTTTCCGCCACGCATCACATACTGGTCGATCTTTAATTTGTCTTCCTCTGAAAACTGCAGAGTGGGTTTAACAATCACAACTGCTTTGACAGTGTCGGGTATGTATTTTTCGAGAGAGAAGTTTATTGGAACGAGTTCGTAATCCCGGTTTAAAGTTTGTTGCAGATCATAAGTTCGATAGTCGGTGATCTCGCCATTTCCGATGGAATACGCAACGATTGGCTTAACGGGATTGATGAGCCCGTCGATTGCTTTGGCGAACTGGTACTCCATCATTGCCTCGGCGCTGTTCATCTCAACCGGAGTAATCACTCTTCTTCCGCCAGAATAGAGATTGACGAGCACCTGATCATTCTTGTATTTTACAATGGCAACGGGGTATACGCGACGGCTTTCCTGTCCGGCTTCAACCTGAACGGTAAGATTGATTGGACTTGCGCCAAGACTGCGCAGCGTATCCTCATAGGTCCGTTCATTGTCAGGAATATTATCCAGAGGAGAGATGAAACGATACTTCAATTTCGAGCCATTTTCATCCTTCAGAAGATCGAGGAAGTCTTCCGTGCTGTTGGAGAGTTTACGGAAGTCGGAAGGAAATTCTCCTTTCAGGAAGACCTGGATCTCAAGTTCGTCATCAAGCGAGCGCACCAGATTCCTGGTGGCTTCGCTGAGTGTATAACGTTTTTCCCTCGTGAGGTCGATTCGCGAGTGTGCCAGCGAGGCGAGGAAATTGATACCGACCAGCAACACCAGGAGGTAAAGCCAGCCAAACTTCGATTTCAATATGGTACCGGCGAGTCTGCTCATCTCTTTAACAGATTTCTGTTTGTAAGCGTAAGGAACAGGAAGATCACGGAAAGAAAATAAACCACATCTCTGCTGTCGATCACACCGCGGCTAATGCTGCGATAGTGAAAGTCGATACCAGCCATTTCAATATAGTAATCGAGTCCTCCTTCCAATCCTGGCAGGAGACTTATCGCGCTAAAGCCATAATACAAGAGTGCGCAGGCGATCAATCCTGTAATGAAGGCGATCACCGCATTTGAAGTGAAGCTGCTCACGCAAATGCCAATCGAAGTAAAAACCGCGGCGAGGAAGAACAATCCAATGTATGATCCAATCGTGGCTCCCGTATCGATGCCTTCGTTAGAAGAAAGCGCCTGGATGGAAAAATAGTAAACGATTGTAGGCAGCAATGCCAGTGCAACCACGATCAGGCTGCCAAAATATTTTCCTAAAACCAGTTGCCCCCGCCTGATTGGTCTCGTCTGAAGTATTTCAAACGTTCCCGTCTTGAATTCATCGGCGAAGCTTCTCATTGTAATTGCGGGAATGAGCAGGAGTAGAATCCATGGCGCCAGTTCAAAGAAGCGGTCGAGGGTTGCATAGCCGAAGTCAAGAATATTATCCCGGAACCAGAATAATACCACCCCGTTTGCGAGGAGGAAAACAATGATGGCGATATACCCTGTGAGGCTACTGAAAAATTGCCGCAACTCTTTTTTACAAACTGACCACATACTGGGGTTGCAAATTAAGGCAAACAGGCAAACAATTAAACAATAAAACTATTAAACTATCTTAGCCTATGCGTCTCATAATCCTTCTCCTCTTCCTGCCCTTGTTTGCAGGCTCACAGCAGCGACCCAACATCATCTACATTATGAGTGATGACCACGACGATGATGCGATCAGCGCGTACAATGATGAATTCATCAAAACACCGAATATCGACAGGCTTGCGAAGGAGGGAATGAAGTTCGAAAAGGCTTTCGTGGGAAACTCCATTTGTTCACCGGCAAGGGCGACCCTGCTCACCGGTCAGCATTCGCACAAGAACGGTGTAATTAACAACCGCACGAGGTTTGATTCTTCGAGGGTCACATTTCCAAAACTGATGCAGGATTCGGCCTACCAGACCGCTGTCATCGGGAAATGGCACCTGCACTCCCTGCCCACGAGCTTTGATTATTGGAAAGTATTGCCAGGCATGGGACAATATTTCAATACGAGAATCATTGAAATGAGCGGCGATACTATTACGGAGCCTGGGTACAGTTCCGATGTGCTGACCGATAATGCGATTAAATGGTTGAAGAACCGTGATAAGTCAAGGCCATTCATGCTGCTGTTCCATCATAAGGCGCCGCACAGGTATTTCTTTCCAAACCTGAAGCACCTGGAGGCATTTCACAAGAAGAAGTTTCCTGAACCTTCAACACTGAACATCGGCACTGAGGGAAGAGGAAGTGCATGGAAGGTTCAAACCATGAGCATTCTCTTGGATATGAAACTTTGCAGCGATCTTAAAGTTGACCCTGAAGCATTGATGGACATTCCCGAGTTGAGACCCGACTCACAGGAGATCAATTATTACAATGCGATCATGCGAAGAGTGCCGAAGGAGTTGCGCCAGCGATATCTCGACATCTATGCCGAGCGTGGAAAGATTATTAGGGAAAAGAGGCCGAAGGGAGAAGAGCTTTTACGCTACAAGTATCAATGGTACATGCAGGATTACCTTGCATGCATTGCTTCCATCGATGAGAGTGTGGGCGTGATACTCGATTATCTCGACAAGGAAAAACTCACCTCAAACACTGCCGTAATCTACACGAGCGACCAGGGCTTCTATCTCGGAGAAAACGGGTGGTTCGACAAGCGATTCATGTACGATGTATCGATGCAGACACCGCTACTCGTGAGGTGGCCGGGAGTCGTAAAGCCGGGATCGGTGAATACATCGATGGTACAGAACATCGACTTCGCACCGACCATTCTAGATATTGGAAAGGTTGCGATACCGGATTCGATGCAGGGTCTGAGTCTCAAACCACTGTTATCCGGCAAGAAGGAGAAACTGGACCGCAAGTATCTGTATTATCATTATTATGAATTCGTGAAAGATCACACTGTATTGCCACACCTTGGCATACGAGGGGAAAAGTATAAGCTGATCTACTTCTACACAGTTAATGAATGGGAGTTGTATGATCTGGAAAATGATCCCCAGGAACTCAACAACCTCATACGTTCACCGGAACACCAGGAAACGGTGAAGTTGTTGTGGAATGAGCTAAAACTCCTCAGGGAGAAATATGATGACCATGATCCTGTGATTCCCGGAATGTAATCTCAATTACTCCACATTGAATTCTGTGACCGCATGCACGGGTTTGCCATTGCTGCCGATGCCGTTGATCTCAACTATGTACCTGCCCTTGATGTCTGATGTGTAAAATTCAAACTTTGTAGTACCTGATTTCTCCGTCTTGAAAACCGGTTGCCAGTAGAGCGTGGTACGGAAATCGGGAATTCGCTTCGATGATGCGTTGCTGCCCGAGTGCACAGGAGAATAGAATTCCCTCTGTAATTGGAGACCTTCATAGTCTACCTCGAGCAATGCAGGGTCGAGTGTGTATCCATCGAATTCTTTGTTGCTCGATTCGAAATTGGCAATGCCGGAGAATACTCTCGAACCGTACAGGTATCTTCTCGGGACAACATCAAGCCTTTTTATTTTGAGAGGATCGTAAGAGAATATCTTGTTGATGTCGTAAATGGGAATACCATCGAGCAGTACGAGAATGTCGTCAGTATAGAATTGCTTCGCCAATTCATCGTAGATAGCCATTCTTAGTCCGCCTTCCTGCACACGCACGTTGATTGGCATCACATATTCGCGCAATACTTCCTCCATTGTGGTGAAGCGTTTGTACTCGTCGAGATTGTAGGTGAATTCAGCCTTCCCATAGAATGGCATAGTATCAATTGCCTGGGGGAGCGTGTAACGCTTGCTGCTGTCGCCTAGGTAAATGTTCGGTGCCTGCATGGCGATGCTTCTTTCGAGTAATCGCTCTTCATCGACTGATAGAGCAACTGGCAAAAATGAAGTCGACACGGGCGACTCGCTAAATGGCGAAACGATGTCGATGCGGTATTGCTCGCGCTTGGGAGCTGCCACTTGCGCGATTATTCCTCCAGGGCCGTAATAATTGCTCACGTCGAATTTTACAATGCCTTCATTGTCTGATCTACCAACATAGAAACCGAAGGGATAGGAAGGAACAGAGAGAAAACAATCAATTCCGGCAGCGGGCTTGTCTGTTAGCTTGTTTATCACCCGCGCACGAACAAAGTGTCCTTTCATCTCAGGAACGTATTTAACCACAGGCTTAGCATCACTGCTGAATCTTCTCCAGCCATGTGTAAGCATCAGGTTGTCGAGCGCTTTTGCAACTCCGGGTTCGCCGGAAAAATAATAGGAAGGAGATTCGATTCTGCCGGTGAGTTCGGAGGTGAGGAAGAGATATTCCCCGATGCCCGGCTGTGCCTTGTATTCATCATCGGCGAGAAAAACGGAAACAGCGCAGTTGTAGATCACCGAATCGCCTACAGCGTTATTCGATACATTCAGCGACGCAAGTTCCCTGGTGGTATAATTTTTCTTTGCAGGCTCTGCCTTTATTTCTTCGCTGGTTGAGGGTAGAATGAAGAACAATCGTTCCGAAACCGGTGTACCTTTTTCGTTGAACGTGGTGAAATGATTAATTCCTTCAGAGAGTTCCTTCTTGCTGATAAACCACACCAGTTCCTTGCCGCTTTCCGCAAATCCCTGCATCACTTCCTTTCTTGTTTTTTGCGAATGCAACAGTACAGTAAGGCGTTCGCCGCTATTGGTGTTTGCCTGACCAACTCTGACGGCAATTCTCAACCTGCCATCATTGTTGTCGGTTATCGAAAGCGCATAGCCGTTCGATTCAACTTTAGGAAGTGATTCAACAATTGAATTTCCGCCAGGAAGAAGAATGAGTGCTTTGTATGAATTTCCTTCTTCGGGAGTGAAGTTGAAACTGCCGATACCAAACCTTTCTGGTTTGAATTCGAGAACGGTATCACCTTTAGCATCGGTAAGAATGCCGCGAGCGTCAACTCCTGCAGATTTCTTGTCCAGAACCTGAAATCCAACTCGCGTGTTCACTCCTGCGAGCATGCTTCCTCCTTCGGGATAAAATGCAGCTTTCGCCTTGCCTTCGGTTCCGGCTGTCGCGATTGGAGTAGAACCTTTGATGGTATTCACAAGACTGAGGCTCTTTTCGAAGAAAGTGGAAGGCCCGCCGTTCTTCATCCAATTGGTGTAGGCTCTCAATACATAGTTGCCCGAATTCACGGTGAGAGGAATGTAGAATGAACCGCTACCTCCATCACTAGTCATTTCAATCTTACCCTGCATTACAGCCTTCTGTTGTTGGTCGAATACTTCCACATACGTGACCTTGCTTACGTTCATCGGCTTGTGATCGCGATCATTCACCACGAAGACTCTGAACCAGATTATCTCACCTGCGAGATAGAAATCTTTATCCGTGTGCACATAGACCTTTTCTCCAGGCAATGAAGACGGTTGCTGTGCCTGAGAAGAGTTAGAAAGCACTATAGCCGTAAAGAGAAGCAATGATATGTTGAAAAACTTCCTGAGCATGATTGTGAAAATGATTTAGGGGTAAAGATTACCAGAAACTTGGCCTGTCTGTTGTGCCGCCTCTTGCGGTACATTCAACGCAGGTCTTGTAGGAACTCATATAGGCGACGATTGCAGTGCTCGTTTCACTCAGTATCGCATCATAGGGAGACAATCCTGAGTTAAATGCATTTTGAATGCTATCGGGAGTGTTTCCCACCCTGACGCCGGGGCAGTATTGGCTAAAGAACCAACCCGGAACTTCTGCAGTTGAGATGAATGCTCTCTTTGTCGTAAAAGTAGAAGCGCTCACATAGCCGATCACCATTTCATCCGGATCGTTGATACATCTGATGTTGCCCCAGATCTCAGATGGCTGAGGATCGAACACCGTACCCACGCTTTCTGTATTTCTTTTCATCAACTCATAGAATTCGAAGCCTGCTTTGTCGAGTGCGTATTGGCGAACAAGAATGCTGTATCGAACGGAAAGCTTTTCATCGCCATTAGGAATCTTGGCAACGGGCGCTTCGAACACAACATCAGATTGAAGCCTGGCCGTGGAGCCGATGGTAATTGACTTACTCTTGTCACCTTTCCAGCAAATTGACACATCTTCATCAGCAGTTCTCTCGCGAACTATGTTATTGGTATAAATGTAGAATGAATGATAATAACTGTGAATCTCCCAGGTCTCGTCGTAGTCCCAGCGATAGTAGCGCGTGCTGTTTGTGGGATCCTCGGAATTAACATAGACCGTAACTCCATCCGCAGTTCTCGTCCAACCGATGCTTTCAATTTCAGGAGCGGCTTTGGCCACCACATATTCAGAAACATACTCCTTTCCGTCGGCAGTCTTGATACGGAGGCGGTATTCGTTTCCAATAGTCAAACCGAGGTTGGGGGAGTGATAGGTTCCATTTCCAAGGGAAAACAATGGCTGCATGAAGCTTCCGTTTCCTTCAACGGTAACCTCGGCATTAAGTTCGGGCCTTAACCGGGCAGTATCATCTAGTTTGAAGGTGCGAGTGAGTTGGATGTTTGTCTCGCCCGCGCCTGCATTCAGCACACCTTCCACCACCAGGAAGCTATGATCGGTTGATACAACCGGCGGATCATATTCTTCCCTGCACGCGTTAAGTATCAGCGCGGCGAATACCATTAATAAAATACTTACCTTCTTCATATCAAAAACGAATATTGTAGTTAATAAATGGTATCGCGCTTCCAAAGATGGAAAGCTTATACCCGTTGACAAATCCATTCTCCGTTACGAAATAAACGGAATAAGGATTCTTCCTTCCAAGCATATTGTATACACCGATCGTCCATGAATTATGCGTACGTTGGTTTACCTTATGATTACCCTCGATGTTCATGGAGAAGTCTGTTCTGAAGTAATCGGGAATACGATAGGCATTTCGGTCTGAATAGAGTACGCGTTCCGCACCAGCGTAATAATACCTTCCGATTGGTAAGGTAATTGGGCGGCCTGTGCTGTAGGTTGAATTCAATGAAATGCTGAAGCGATGATTCACTCTGAAATTACCAGTGAATGTCACATCGTGTGGCTTGTCGTAATTCGCAGGGTAGAACTTACCATCATTCACAAGAACTCCCTGGTCAGGGTCATCCGAACGAAGCAGCACGCGAGAATAAGTATAGCTGATCCATCCGTTCAATTTTCCTCCTGGTTTTTTCACCAGCACTTCAACGCCATAAGCCTTTCCATTGGTGTTTATCACATCGGTCTCGATATTGTGATTGAGGAGGAGTACGGCGCCGGGCTTGTAATCGAGGTAGTCCTTTATGCGCTTATAATAAACTTCGACGGAGGTCTCGATTGTATTCGACTTAAGGTTCTTGTAGAAGCCGAGAGAAATTTGATCACCTTTTTGCGGCCTGATGTTAGGGTCGCTGAGTTTCCAAATATCAGTTGGCGCAATTGCCGTTGTGTTCGACAACATGTGAATGTACTGACGAAGCGTGTTGTAGCTCGCCTTAATTGAGAAGTCGCTGGTGAATGCGTACCTGGCAGAAAGTCTCAACTCAGGTCCTCCATAAGTTTTGATGAATTCGCCTCCTTTGTGATTCTTTGTTTCTACGAGATTGGAATTGGTCACAGGCAGACCTGGTGCATAATAGTTAATGGTGTTTGGACCGAGGTAATTGAACAATGAAAAACGAACTCCTGAGCTGAATGAAAGTTTATTGTTAGGGTTAAACCTGTGAGTGAAATAGGCTCCGCTTTCCAACGCCTGTTCAGGCTCTACGATATCTGGGGTAACAAGAGATTCTCCTCTGGGAGTGTATGATCCTGGCTTCAGCTTATAGTGAATGGTACTGAGTCCGAAGTCGAATGAATGTTGTTGATTGCGGTAGTATACGAAATCGGCATTCAGGTGGAACTGTCGGATGTCAAAATTCAGCTTGAAGGCATTTACCTTGTTTGCATCGCTGTGTACTCTGTAGTCGTATTTATCCATTCCGCCAATAAAGGTTCCGCTCAGTTTCTGGTTGAAATTGAGTTTCCACTTCACAGCGAAATTCATGTTGCTGTATCCATAAGTCGTATCGGAATTCAGCTTGAACTGGTCGTTGCTGAAGTAGCCGGTAAAGTAGAGATTGTTCGTGCTGTCGATACGATGGCTGATGCCGAAGTTGACATCCTGGAATGAAGCCTGGCTCTTTTCGTATTCAGAAGGAAGTAAATTAATCAGCCAGTTTGCATATGAAGTTCTCGCTCCGAAAATGAATGAAGTCTTTTCCTTCGCAAGTGGTCCCTCGATGTTTACGCGGCTTGTGATGAGACCGATGCCTGCAGATCCGGTGATCTCCTTTTTGTTTCCTTCGCGGCTTGAGATGTCGAGCACGGAAGAGAGTCTTCCTCCAAATCTCGCGGGGATGGAGCTCTTGTACAATTCAATGTCCTTTACAACTTCTGGATTAAATGCGGAGAACATTCCGAAGAAGTGTGAAGGGTTGAAGATGTTTGCATCATTAAAAAGAATGAGGTTTTGGTCGGCAGAGCCGCCTCTCACGTTGAATCCGGTGCTGGCCTCTCCCACTGTCTTCACGCCGGGAAGGCTGGTGATCACTCTGAGCACATCGGCTTCGCCAAAGAGAGAAGGAACTCTTCTGATGTGATCGATGTTGAGTCTTTGCACTCCCATTTGAACTTGTGTGACGTTGGATGATTTGCGGGAAGAAACGATCACTTCCTTTAAAGTTGCAACCTGGTCCTGGATATCGAGATTAAGTCGGCCATCGGAGTGAACCTGGATGTTAACATGGGTGTCCTTCATTCCTATCGCAACAACATTTAGCACATATTTTCCAGGAGGAAGGGCGATCGAGTAATAACCATACTGGTCGGTGACGGACTGGTAACTAGAATTGATGAAAACGGATGCGCTCACTACGGGCTCACCGGTCTTAAGGTTCCTGATATATCCTGTGATGATCGCTTCATCCTTTTTCGCATTCGTTCTTGTGCCGATTTCATAGAGTTTGTTGGCGGAAACTGCTTTAGCTTCTCTCTTTGGTCCAAGGTCATAGTCTCTGATTGAATCAGTGACCGGCGTCTCCGGCTGGTTCCCCGCAGTCAGGTTTGAAGGGAGTGTGGTGATGACTTTTACATCCTTTGTAACGAATATCCTGTTTTGCTTGTCGATTGAGAATTGCAGTCCGGTGCTGGCAAGCGCTTTCGCGATGACCTGTTCGAGTGGTTCATCATTAGCGCTGAAAGTAACGATGGATGAATCGATCTGTCTCGCATCATAATAAAAATAGCAGGGATACTGCGATTCGATCTTATCGAAGAATTCAATAATCGTTCCCTGGAAATTTCCACTTACGAGTATTTGCTTTTCCTGCGCCATAGCGAAAGCGCATGGAAAGAAACAGGCTATCAATAATAACTTCAAAGTATTTCTCATTCTGTCCCGCCGGGTTTATTATAGTATTCTGCCACGAGTGCAATCACATTTTCGGTATTGTTCTTGAACTTCAGGTCTTCCTTACGCATGAATTGTTGAATGTCCTGCTTCCTGTCTTTCAAAACATCAAAGAGATCACCTTGTCTTCGGATACGTTGCACGGTTTCACCTTTCTTAAGGAAGTATAGTTCTTCAGGAATAAACTTTCGTTCAACAGTGAGACCGCTGATCTTTTCATCGAGCTGCTTAATTCTCTTGACATACATCGTGACAGGTCCTTCCACAACCAGGTGATAGAAACCTGTAGGCAGGCCGGAAGTGATTCTCACGAACTCATGGCCGGCGAGAATGAATCTTTCGATTTTTTCGCTGATGATGACGAAAGGAAATCCGTTGGGACACTTCGCGACTACCTGGTCCTGGTAAGCATCATACATGATCGGTAAATCATGATACCAGATACCATCGTAAAGAACGGAACCGGTTTGCCAATCGTTTGAGAAGGAATACGGAAAACCTTCGATCTGTGGAGAGTACCCTGAAAATTGTCGTCCGTTGTAGATAGGAAGAGTGGACCTTCTATCAGTGTTGTACAATTGAACCAGGGTATCGTTAGTTGTGTAGACTTCTTGCGCACCCGCATCAATAAACACAAGCAGGAATAACCCTTGCAAAATTTTTCTCATCTATGCCAGTCATTTGGAACGCTAAATATAACCAAGAAAATATTTTGTTTGGAAAGAAATGGATGGATGGCAGAAGGTTGCCGGAAACAGTTGATCATTGACAATAATGCGTTGACCGTTGACAGTTGACCGCCTTAACAATCAGTGTCCCACTCGGTCAACTGCTAACTGTCAACGGTCAACGGTCCTTTCATTAAGGGCAGCCTACTCAACTCTCCTCCGCCAGTTCCCGAATCAACTCCGCAACCAACGCTGTCCAACCTGTTTGGTGACTGGCACCGAGGCCGCGGCCGGTTTCGCCGTGGAAGTATTCGTAGAAAAGCATGAGGTGTTCGTTGCCGGGGCGTTTGTAGAAATCATTGTACGGGCCGAAGATTGCGCGGTTGTCGTGTTCGTCCTTCTCGAAGAGGCTGATCACTCTTCGGGTGAGCTCTTCGGCAACCTTGATGAGATTCTTTTTGATACCGGATCCAGTGGGACATTCTACAAGGAAGTGATCACCGTAGAATTCGCCATAGCGACGAATGGATTGAATGATGAGATAATTTATGGGCATCCAGACAGGACCGCGCCAATTGGAGTTACCGCCAAACAGATCGGAGGTAGAATCGCCGGGATCGTATCGTATTGAATAGGTGGTGCCTTCAACCGTCACGGAATAGGGATGTTGGTCATGATACTTCGAGAGTGCGCGTATGCCACCGGGTGAGAGGAATTCATTCTCATCAAGCAGCTTTTCGAGGAGGTGTGCGAGTCTGTCTTGCCTGACGAGTGAGAGAAGCACTTCTTCGCCATCTCCGCGTTCTTCGTTAGGCCAGAACTTATCATTCTTCTTCCTGTATTTTTCGAACCATGTGGTGCGTTTGCGAAAATCCGCCAGACGGTCGAAGACGGATTTGCTGATCGTTGTCACTGCATAGAGTGGAGAGAGTCCGACGATGGAGCGTATTTTCAAGGGGCAGGCATCGTCGCCTGTAACACAAAGCACGTCGTAGAAGAAATTATCTTC